>JBQTHP010000116.1:0-2444 GCA_052389755.1 Gammaproteobacteria bacterium | reverse complement strand
TCTCTCGGTCACGCTGTTCGAGAAAATGCCCCTGCAACAAGCTCTTGCAGAGCTGGCCAGCGCCTCGAACAATCTCGATTCGGCTAACCAATTGACTCTCTTCGAGTCTTAACCGGACAGTAGTGGTTGACGGTATATGTTCAATAAATTCTGTTCGCTAACTCAGGGTCCCGCCTGCCCGTGAATCGAGAGGACGTCTTCCTCGACCTGAAGCGACTGCAGCTGCCCCCTGATCAGTATGTGGTCGTTGGAGGAGCGGCCTTGGCCGCTCGCGGAATTCGTGAAACTCAGGATATAGACCTGGTCGTTACATCATCACTGTTTGATGAGCTCGAACGGGCGGGGTGGCATCGTAAGACTCGACCGAATGGCAAACCCGCGCTGCACCATGGGAATATGGAGGCGTATCTCGACGTGAACTGCGGGACCTCTTCCCGCACTACTCAGTGGCTGCTCCAACACTGCGAGTCTGTGAACGGCATCCCGCTTGTTGACTTGGAGACGTTACGAGATTTCAAGTCCAGTTACGGCCGACCCAAAGACGCAGACGACCTCCGGCTGATCGAACAGCATCTGGCATCGCGGAACCGCGACTAACGCGCACGGGAGGTTGTGTCATGACCGAGCTTCGCGTCCTCTTCGCACTCCTCGTCGCAGCTCTCTGCGGCTGTGCTACCTACACAACGCCCGGCGGCGCAGCCTCCATACCTGCAATCACCGAAGCGGGTATTGCCGAGGCGCTCGCCAGAAGACCGGCGGCATCGTTTCCAGCTCGGCTGATCATGGCGCGGGTGCAGGCTTCGGGATACCAGTCTTACTCGAATCAGGGTTACGGCTCTGGTCGTTACAGCGTATTGACGAATCGGGACATTGAGACAGAGAGCGACTTTGCACGCCTGAGAGCGATGCCGGGTGTAGCAGGCGTCGGTCCGCTCAATCGGGTCCTTCTTCCCACGAGGCTGGAGACTGCTCAAGAGCTGCGGGCGGCAGCGGCTCAACTGCGCGGGGATATCGTGCTGCTCTATACGTTCGACACGTCGTTTCGCACTGATACTCAGCGGCTCGCCGCGCTACAGGCTGTGAGCCTCGGGTTCTTTCCCGGCAACAAGTCCTTTGTGACGGCGACTTGTGCGGCCGCCTTCATCGATGTCCGCACTGGCTTTGTTTATGGCGTGGCAGAGGCCACGGCGACCGAGTCCCAGCGCTCGGATCACTGGCGCACTCGGAGCGCGATAGAGAAGGCCCGATTGACGGCAGAGCGCGAGGCGTTCACTTCAGCTCTGGGCGAAATCGAGAAGACATGGGCGGCAATCCACGCGGAACACGCTGGTGCACGCTGACTACGCGGCGGAGATCATCAGTGTTTGAAATGGGCACGACAATGGCAAAGCTCGTTGCACTGTATAAAAAGCCGCCGAACGCGGCGGCATTCAACGCTTACTATTTCGCGACCCATGTACCCCTCGCGAAGAAGATTTCCGGGCTGAGGCGCTATGAGGTGAGCGCGGGGCCGGTAGGCACGCCGCAGGGTGAATCGGCGTACCACCTCGCCGCAGTTCTGAGCTTTGATTCGCTGGATGCGATCAAACGGGGACTAGACTCGCCCGAAGGCCAGGCGACTGCAGGAGATCTGGCCAATTTCGCGCAAGCCGGAGTGGAGCTCCTCGTATTCGAGTCCAGGGACGTGTGAAACGCTCGTCGGCGGCTACTGTTTCTTGGGTGCAGTCGGTGCTGCCGAGGCAGCTCCGACGTTCAGCAGCTCGACGTCGAATCGCAGCGCCGATCCCGGCGGAATCACCGGCGGCGAGTCCAGATCGTAGGCGAGCTCCGGCGGGATGAAGAGCTCCCATTTCGCGCCAGGCTTCATGAGCACGAGCGCTTCCTGCCATCCCTTGATCACCCCGTTCACGGGAAAGGTCGCGGGCTCGCCGCGCTTGTAGGAGCTGTCGAACTCCGTACCGTCGAGGAGCGTGCCGCGGTAGTGCACCGTGACCTGGTCCGTCGGCTTCGGCGCATCGCCCTTGCCGGGCGTGACGACGCGGTACTGCAGACCGCTCTTCGTCGTGACGATGCCTTTCTTCTTGCCGTTGTCCTCGAGGAACTTACGCGCGGCAGCTTTGTTGCGGGTGCCGGCTTCCGCCCGGGCAGTCTGGATCAACGTGTTCACCTTTTCGTTGTGCGCGGCGCTCGCCTGCGCGGTGCCCGCGAGCGAATCCTTGAGGCCTTGAATGACCCGGTCGAGCGCGACCGAGTTGGGCGTCAGGCCCGAGCTGCGCAGCTGGGTGCCGATGGAGACGCCCAGGCTGTAGCTGCCCTCCGTTTTCGTATCAGCGGCAGAAGCGGCTGTGGGAGCCGGAGCGGGAGCTTGAGCGAAAGCCGAAGCCGCTGCCGCCACGAGCAGCAGGCTCACGGCGATACGGGCGCGTGAGAGCACGGAGCACCTC
>JBQTHP010000115.1:0-11123 GCA_052389755.1 Gammaproteobacteria bacterium | reverse complement strand
CAGACCGAGGTTCGCAAGCACGCGCGGAATGCGGCGGCTCGCGTGGTCGCACACGAGGAGCGCCGGCCAACGGCGTCCGTGCGCTTCGATCTCGAATGGCGGCGGCTCGTCCCGAGCCAGTAAGTTGCGAGGCAGTTCGACTACTGTCACCGGGCTAGTTTACCTTGGCTTCCGCCTTCCGCCTTCCGTCTTCCGCCCGGGGAAAAGAAGGACCAGATCAGCGCGATCACGCGAGGCTCGTCGTCTTCTCTTTTCGGCCGGACGACGGAAGACGGAAGGCGGAGGCCGGCGCCAGCGTCAGCGCGTCTCCAGCTCCGCGATCGGGCGCGGGCGGGCCACGAAAAAGCCCTGCGCGAAATCGACGCCCAGCCTGCCGAGCTCGGCGAGGACGTCGGCCGATTCGACGCACTCGGCGACCGTGTGGATACCGAGTGCCTTGCCGACCTTGCTGATCGCCTCGACCATGCTGCGATCGATCGGATCCTTGGCGATGTCGCTGATGAACTGTCCGTCGATCTTCAGGAAGTCGACCGGCAGCGTCTTCAGGTACATGAACGACGAGAGGCCGCTGCCGAAGTCATCGAGCGCGAACTTGCACCCTCGCGTCTTCAGCTCGCGCATGAAATAGGTGGCATTCGCCAGGTTGGTCACGGCCGCAGTCTCGGTGATCTCGAAGCACAGACCGCCGGCGACGGACGGATCGCCCGTCTCGCCGAGAACGAAATCGACGAAGGTCTGATCGTTGAGCGATGTGCCGGAGACGTTCACCGCCAGCAGAAGATCCGGTCCCGCGCGATCGCGCTGCCGGCGCAGCAGCTCCACCGCCTGCAGCACGACCCATCGGTCGATCGCCGCCATCACGTTGTAGCGTTCGGCAGCCGGAATGAACTCGCCGGGCGCGACGAGCGAGCCGTCGTCGTCGCGCAGCCGCACGGTAAGCTCATGGAAGTGCGGCGCGTCCTGCGAGCCGACCTGGATGATCGGCTGATAGACGAGCTCGAGTCGGTTTTCCTCGGCGGCGCGCGTCACGCGGGCCACCCAGTGCATCTCGCGACGGCGACCGGAGCCGCCGCCGGCATCGTAGACGTGAACGCGGTTGCGCCCCTCGTCCTTCGCCGCGTAGCAGGCGATGTCCGCGGCGCTCATGATGCTCGCCACGTTCTGCGTCTCATGCGTGATCTCGACCACGCCGATGCTCGCGCCCACCGACAGCGTGCTCGCTCCCCACACGAAGCGATAGTCGTGGATCGCCTGGCGGATGGCTTCGGCGATGCGGGTCGCCTGCTCGAGCGAGCAGCTCTCGAGAAGCACGCCGAACTCATCGCCGCCGAGCCGTGCGATCGTGTCGGAGGCGCGCACGCGCGTCTGCAGCAGCCCCGTGACGTCGCGCATGAGTCGGTCCCCGGCCTGGTGACCGCAGGTGTCGTTCACCACCTTGAACTGGTCGAGATCGATATAGAGCAGCGCGGACACTGCTTCCTTGCGCTGCGCGCTCTGCACGGCCGTCTGCAGGCGGCTGTCGAACTCGCGCCGGTTGATCAGCCCGGTGAGCGCGTCATGGCTCGCCTGATAGGAGAGCGCGCGCTTCAACCTGCGCTCTTTCGTGACGTCGTGGAACACGATCACCGCACCGATCACGCGCCCCTGCCGGTTCGAGATCGGCGCGGCTGACTCCTGGATCGCGAGCTCCTGGCCGGTGCGCGTCACGAGCACCGAATGATCGGCGGGTGCGCTCGACTCGCCGCGTCCGAGCGTCGCGAGCAGCGGCTCGATGAGGCCCTCGCGCGTGACTTCGTTGATGAGATTCAGCACTTCGCTCAACGGCCGGCCCCGCGCCTCGTCCTCGTTCCAGCCGGTGAGCGACTCGGCGACCGGGTTCAGGTACTCGATGCGCCCTTCCGCGTCGGTGGTGATGACCGCATCGCCGATCGATTCGAGCGTGACCTGCGCGCGCTCCTTCTCGTCGAACATCGCCTGCTCGGCGCGCTTCCTCTCGGTGATGTCGGCGATCGTGCCCTCGTAGCCCGTAACGCGTCCGGCGGCATCGCGGATCGCGCGCGAGTTCTCGAGCGTGACGAGCTGTTGGCCGTCGCGGCGCCGCAGGACGAGCTCGGCGTTGCGCACTTCGCCTTCGGCTTCGACGCGCCGCGCGAACTCGGCGCGGTCTCCCGGATTCCAGTAGAGCATCGAGGCGCTCGGCAGCGCGTACAACTCTTCGGCGGAGTTGTACCCGACCATCGCGACGAATGCCGGATTCACGGACAGCAGGCGCCCGTCGCGCCCGACCTGGTAGACGCCCTCCATGACGCTCTCGAACAGGCCGCGGAACTTGGCTTCGCTGCCTCGCAACGCCTCTTCGGCGTTGCGCCGCTCGATCGCGATACCCGCAAGCTGCGCTGCGTGCGCCATGAGCTCGAGCTCGCGCTCGTTCGGCAACCCGATCTCCTCGCGGAACACACCGAGCGAGCCGAGCATCTTGCCCTGGGCAGTCTTGATAGGCGTAGACCAGGCGGCCCTCAGTCCGACCGTAATGGCGGCTTCGCGCCGCTGCTGCCAGAACGGATCCTTCGAGATGTCGGCCACGAGCACCTGCCGGCCGAGATAGGCGGCGGCCGCGCACGAACCGTTACGAATGTCGATGGTCGAGCGCTCGAGCACCGCACGGAGCCGCTCGGGAAAGCGCGGCCCAACCATGTAGGAGAACGCGACGCCATCGGCGCCGAGCACGCTCACCGAGCACACCGTGCCGATGCCCACGGACTCGATCAACCTGGTGATCGATTCGAGCGCCACCGTCAGGGGTGCGTTCGCCGTCAGCTTCTCGAACACCTCGCGCTCGGCGGCGCTCACCCGTTCGCTTCGCTTGCGATCGGTGATGTCAGTGATGCTGCCGCGGACCAGCTGCTGCGTCGAGCTTGGCAGCCGTACCAGCCGCACTTCGCACGGAACCTGCCGCCCGGCCGCGTCCTGAAACATCCACTCGAACACCTGCGGCTCGCCTGCCAGCGTGAGCCGGATGTATTCGCCGACCGCATCGGCCGATGACCGGCCATCTGCCTGCACGGCCGGGCTCAGATCCGTCGGAGCGAGCTCGAGCAGGCGCTCGCGCGGGATGCCGGTAAAGAGCACGGCGTTCTCGTTCGCGAGCACGAATCGGCCGGCGTTCACGTCGTACACGATGATCGCCTCGGGTGCGTGATCGACGAGGGTGCGAAAGCGCGCCTCGCTCTCGCGCATCGCCTGCTCGGACTCGCGTCGCTCGGTGATGTCGCGCAGGCACACCACGAACACTTCGCGGCGGTTGATGCGCGCCTTGCTCGCGGCGATCTCGATCGGAAACGAGTTGCCGTCCTTGCGACGGCCCCAGTCTTCCATCGCCACGAGGTCGAGATGAGTGTCGCCGGAGCTCGTGGCGAGGCGTTGCAGCCCCTGCGAGATCGAGCCGAGCTCCGCGATCTTGGGGACGAGCAGGTCGATGCGCCGGCCGAAGACCTCGCCCTCGGTGTAGCCGAACACGCGTTCACCGGTCGGGTTGAACGTCTGAATCACGCCCTGCGCATCGACCGTGAGCACGACGTCCTTGATGTGATCGAGGATGCCCTGCAGGTGCTCGGAGCTCTGCTCGGTCACCTCGCGCGCGAGCGCCTTGGCTTCGTCCGCCATGAGGCGCATCGACTGGACGATGCCGCGGCGCTCCTCGTCGATGGTTTCGTAGTGACGGCTGACGAGCTGCAGGAGCACCGAGAGGTCCGGGACAGTGGACCCAGCACCGGTGCCCAGCCGGGCCTCTTTCAGTTGCTCGCGCAGCTGGGGGTGAAGCCCCGCCTCGGGGCCGCTCGTCCCTTCCGTATGCACGACCGCCGTCGTGGCGGTAGGGCTTGGGTCGATGCCCCGCCGCGCACCGGTATCGGATGCATCACGTGATGCCCTGCGACTCACGGTGTTTGACATAACGACGTGCAAGCTGCAGCAGTAGCCATAATACGGGCGCCTGCCGAATTGCGTGAGTGAAGCGGTTCCCGTTTCCGATCAGGGAGTTTCGGCCTCCCCGCGAGGCGGAGCGGCCACGCCGCCCTCGGCCTGCTGCGGAAGACCCTGGCCCGAAATGATGGGAATCGAGAACGTGCGCGTCAGGGACTGCTCAGGCGAATCCGCGAGCACGACCGCGGAGATGAAGAAGATGCCGTCGCGCAGCGGAACGATCGTCAGCCGGTGGGAGAGGGGCACGCCGCGCTCGGGTTTGTTGACCGCCGGCATCTCTCCGCCCGAGCGCAGCTCGAGCCCCGCGCCGACCTGAAAATGCACGGCCACGCGATCGAGCACGGACACCGGCAGCACAGCAATCTCGACCTCGAGCGGCTCCCCGACCTGGGGCCGCTCGTCGAGCGCGAACTTGAGCTCCACCGTCCCGCTCGCCCGGCCACCGCTCACCGCGCTCACCATGTCGGCGAGCGGATCCTTTTTCGGCGATGGCTTGGCGGCTGTGGTCGCAGCAGGGTTGGCGCCGCCCTGCTCGCCGTTGCCCGCTCCGGGGCCGCACGCCAAGAGGATCGCCAGCGTCGCAGCAAGCGCGACGAGCCGCACGGCCTTCGGAGGTCGGATCATCTTTACAATATTAATGCCGGCGTCACCCTTTCGGGGGACGTTTCGGACTCGCCGTCTCCGTTGCAGCGCCGACCGGGATCGAGAAAACACTGAAGTACCGACCGCCGTCAAAGTCCATCGACACGATGGCGCGCATCTCGCCCGAATCGCCGGCCGTTGGCGTCACGCTCACGTTGCGCCGGAACACGTCCGACGTTGTCGCCTTTTCCGCCCACACGGCACCCCAACCCGCATCGACCGCGACACCAGCGGTCTCCGGAAATTCGATCCGGAGATTGGTGCCGGCCACGCGCGGCACGAACGCGAGCTGCACCGTCGCCGGCTGATCCTTGGCGACGACGCCGGAAACCTTGTAACGCACGTCGACCGGCACGCCGATCTTGCCGACCGGCATCGCTCGCTCCATCTGTTCGAGCGGCGGACTCGACGTCTCGGTGTTCGTTGCCGCGCGGGTCGGCTGTGCTGCGGTCGATGGATCGGACGACGTCGCCGGCTCAGGCTCGGCAGCCGGTGTTGGTTCGGCTGCGGGCGTTGGCGTCCCCGACGACGCCGTCGGAACCGGCGCGGACGGAGCGCTGGTTTCGCGTGACGAGGATCCGTTCGTGCACGCCGTGAGTGCGATGCTTGCGCTTGCTGCTGCGGCCGCCAAGTGTCGAATGATCATGTGCGTTCTCAGTTGTTCGATAGCGTCACGGTAATGTCCGTGGGCTGATAGTTGTACGAGGGCTGGTCCGCGCACTCGGCGTTCTCGCAATCGTATACGTCGAGCACGTAGTCGCCGGCGGGTAGATTCGCGATCGTGAAGTCCTCGTTGGCAGGCCCTTGCCCGATCTGCATGACCGCGCCCTGACGGAAGACGACGATGTCGGTGTCGCGTCCAATGGGGGCCGTGGCCCGAAAGCGGACGTTCTGCTGCGACGGTACGTTCAATCTCAGAAAACGATGATTCGAGAGCTTGTTCTGACCTTGCCCGGAAGAGCCTTGGCCCGGAGCAACGCTCCGAACCGTCTGCGATTCACCGATCTGGATGACCCTGAATATCGGAAAGACGTCCGCATTCGGGTTGCCGCCCGCATTCGTCTCGGTGCTCCCGTACGGCTCGATCGTCGCCGACACGATCGATTGCATATTCACGATCTGATCGACCTGGCCGCGCTCGATCGGGCCCAGCGGCTGCTTCAGTGCGGAGATGAACGGGAAGATACTCGTGAGGGCCGGCGTCGCGGCCTGCTGGTTTCGAAGCACTTGCCAGATCGGCGCGAGTCCAAGCTGGATCGGATCGTCGTTTGCCGCATCGAAAAGGTCCCACAGGATCGCCCAGTTCGACGCCTCGCTGAACCACCCTGCGTTGCTCACCGCGTTCTGCTCGATATTGAAGAAGCTGAGGCGGGTCTGGCCGGGACCGAACGTATCTCGCGCAATCGGATCGCCGAGCACGATCGCCGCGAACGCGTATCCATAGCCCTCGCCGAACGCCACGCGCATGTCAAGGCGATCACCTGCGCCGTGGGCGCCGCCGATGCTGTCGGAGCGCGAGAAGTGATCTTCGACGTAGTGTCCGAACTCGTGGGCGATGACGTGCTCGTCGTATTCGTCCGTATCGACGTTGGCTTCGCCCGAAAGCACGATCGTGGGCGTGCCCGGTCCGGAGCGATAAAAAGTCTGGCCGCCGGCGTTGCCCGGACCCCAGTCGAGGTTCAGCGCTGGAAAACTCACGCCGGGCTGCACACCGTCGACGGTAGTGGCCGCCCTGAAGACGGTGTCGAGGATCGCAAAAGGCGCAGCCGCGCGCGCCGCGGTCGCCGTGCGCGTCGGCGCGTCCCACCCCGACGGAATCGCGACGTTCTGCGCACCGCCGGGCGCGCTGCTGCCGAAGACAGCACCGGTGAAGGAATACACCTGACTCGCGTTGGCGTCGTCGATGACTCGGAATTGCCACTGCGGAGCAAGGCGCACGATTTCCGAAACCGCGCGAATGGCGAGTGGTGTGTTCGCGGGCACCGTTAGAGAATAATTACCGGTCACGCTCGTCGTCGTGCTGAACAGCACTTGCTGCCCACCGCAGACGGCCTGGACGGTGATGAGGCGCGCAGGGTCCTGTCGTGTCGCCAGGTAGTCCAGGGCGTTCAGATCCGGCCCCAAGGGGACGCGTGCAAACGTGATGTCGCCCGCGATTACCACATTTCCGCCCGGATGCGGGGTAACAGTGATGCTGACGGTGTCTTGATTGGCACTCGCACTCCCACCGTTGTCCGTCACCGTAAGATTGAAAATGATCACCGTGTTGACGGCGACGGTAGGCGCACAGAAGGCCGGCGTAGACCCGCTCGCACTTGTAAGCGTGACTGAAGGCCCGGCCGTCTGTATCCAGGCGAACGTCGCGATGCTGCCATCTGGGTCAGTGCTGCCCCCACCATTCAGCGTGACGGTGCCACCCGCGACGGCAGTCTGATCAGGGCCGGCGTTCGCGGTCGGCGCCTGATTCGCCGGCGGCGGCGGAGTCGGAGTCGAGCCGCCACCTCCTCCCCCGCACGCTGCGAGGGCGGCAGCGAGCAACACCCCGCCCACAGCAAGGGCAAAACGGACCGTCCGTGCGCCGCGCATGACTATGTCACCCTCCGCAAGCCTGGAAAAGCTAGCACAGGCTGAGGTGCGGGTAGCACACAGCGCCCACAAAAACATGCACGGATTCACGCTGTCGCAGCGCGGGCTCAACGCTGGAGCAGCGGCGGATCGTCGATGGCGCCGGCCTGCTCGAGCAGATCGCCCACGTGCCGCTCCCAGAACCGCGCCTCGCCGAACCACGGAAAGGCCCGCGGGAAGGCAGGGTCTTCCCAGCGCTGCACGACCCAGGCGGCGTGGTGCAACATGCGCAAGGCGCGCAGGGGTTCGACCAGGATCAGCTCGCGCAGATCGATCTCGCCGAACTGCGAATAACCCTCTATCAATTCGTCCCATTCACGCTGCTGCTCGGCGGGCTCGCCCGCGAGCAGCATCCACAAGTCCTGGATGCGCGGGCCGCTCGCGCAGTCGTCGAGGTCCACGAACACGGGACCGTGCTCGTTCCACAGAAGATTTCCGGGATGACAGTCGCCGTGGATCCGCAGATCGTGCACCGGGCCCGCGGTAACGAATGCTCGCCGCACCCGCTCGAGCAATGCGTCCGCCGCGGCTGCGTAGCTCGCGGAGAGCGCCTCCGGCAGCAGCTCGCTCTGCAGGACGTGCTCCTTCGCCTGCAACCCGAGGCGCTCGATCCCGATGCGCGGCCGGGAACGAAAGCTTCGGGCGGCCCCGATCGCGTGGATGCGAGCGAGCGTGCGACCCAGCATCACGCGCGCATCCGGCGCGTCGAGCTCGGGTGCGCGGCCCGCGAGGCAGGGAAAGGCAGCGAAGCGGTAGTCGCGATATCGAAGCAACGTCAGCTCGCCGATTCTCATCGGCGCGGCGACCGGCAACTCCGCCCCCGCGAGCTCGAGTGCGAACGCATGCTCCTCTTCTATCTGCGCGTCGGTCCAGCGCGCGGGGCGGTAGAACTTGAGCACCAGGGCGTCGCTGCCCGCGCCCAGTCGGTAGACGCGATTCTCGTAGCTGTTGAGCGCGAACAATCGCCCGTCGCTTTCGAAGCCGGCGGATGCGGCGGCATCGAGGACGACGTCGGGCGCGAGCCCGCTGAAAGGCTGGGATTTGGCTATCATCGCGCCCGGTTCGGAAGAGTTCGACAGGAACGGTGCACATGACGCCCGGCGCAATTCTCGTCACGGGCGGGGCCGGCTACATCGGTAGTCACACGGTCCTGCAACTCCGCGCGCGAGGCGAGCGCGTCGTGGTGCTCGACAACCTCGTGACCGGATTCCGTCCGGCCGTGCTCGATACGCCGCTCGTCACCGGCGATGTCGGCGATCGCGAGCTCATCCTGCGCACGCTCGCGCAACACGGGATCGACACGGTGATGCATTTCGCCGCGCACACGATCGTTCCCGAGTCGGTGGCGAATCCGCTCAAGTACTACCGCAACAACACGTGCGCGACCCGCAATCTGCTCGAATGCTGTGCGGAAGCCGGCGTGAGTCACGTCGTCTTTTCCTCCACTGCGGCAGTCTACGGCATGCCGCCCGGTGATTTCGCCGAGGAGACCTCGCCGACGGTGCCCATCAATCCGTACGGCACCTCCAAGCTCATGTCCGAATGGATGCTGCGCGACCTCGCCGCCGCGTCCGCGCTCCGCTACGTCTCGTTACGCTACTTCAACGTCGCGGGTTCCGATCCCCAGGGGCGCATCGGCCAGTCGACGCGGGACGCGACGCTGCTCGTCAAAGTCGCCTGCGAGGCCGCCGTCGGCAAACGTCCGCACGTCTCCGTGTTCGGCACGGACTATCCGACGCCCGACGGCACGGGTGTTCGCGATTACATCCATGTCGAGGATCTGGCGGTCGCGCACGTGCGTGCGCTCGACTATCTCCGCAGCGGGGCGCCGTCGACGGTGCTCAACTGCGGCTACGGCCACGGCTTCAGCGTGCGAGAGGTTCTGGCGAGTGTGCAGCGCGTGGCGGGACGGTCGATCAGCGTCCGCGAGGAGCCGCGGCGCGAAGGCGACCCGCCAACCCTCGTCGCGCGGGCAGATCGCGTGCGCTCGGTGCTCGGCTGGCAGCCCCGGCTGGACGACCTCGATACGATCGTCCGCACCTCGCTCGCGTGGGAGGAGCGGCTGCTGCGCGCGCCCTGGGGCTGAGGGCTGAGGGCCGGAATAAGACCGCTGACCTTTGCGCTGGCGGCTCTCAACTCCGGCCTTCAGCCTTCGGCCCTCAGCCTTCAGCCCGGCTAGAATGACGCGATGCGCTGGGCCCGTCCCAAGTCCTTGACGAGTTTGATGCTGCTGGGGCTTGCGCTCATCGCGGTGCCCCTGGTGGTGGCCATTCTGAACGCCGCGCTGCAGATTCGCGCGCTGGCGGAGACGAGTCAGCGCCTCGTGGACGAAGGCGTACAGGTGGCGCGCGCGAGCCAGGACCTGTACGCGCAGATCGCCTCGCTCGAGCGCACGACACGGCTCTACCAGGTGCTCTCCGCGCCGAATCTGCTCGACGACTATCGCCGGTATGATGCGCGTCTCACTGCCACCCGTGCGCAGCTCGAGCGGCAGTTGCGCACCGATGCGGCCCGACGCGCGCTCGCCCAGATCGCGACGCTGCAAGGAACGATCAGCCGCACCGTGCTCTCGGCGCCCGAGGATCCGGCGGAGTTCGCCGCGCTCATGCAGCGATTCACCGCGTTGAGCGACCTCGCGGATCGGGTCGCCCGGGAAAGCAACACGCAGGTGGACTCCGAGCTGGCAGCGCTGCAACGCCAGACCTCGCGCGCGCGCCAGCGACTCTTCTGGCAGTCCGCGCTGCTGCTGCCTCTGACGCTGGTCGCAATCCTCGCGCTCACGCTCGCGATTGGCCGGCCGCTGCGCCAGATCGATCGCGCGATCAGCGAGCTCGGCAGGGGCAATTTCTCGCGGCCGGTCGACGTCTCGGGGCCGAACGACCTCAAGCGCCTCGGACATCAGCTCGAGTGGCTGCGCTTGCGCCTGCTCGATCTCGCGCAGGAACGCAACCGCTTCCTGCGGCACATGTCGCACGAATTGAAGACGCCGCTCGCCAGTATTCGCGAAGGCACGGAACTGTTGATGGACGGCGCGGTCGGTGAGCTGGACAGCGCACAGCGCGAGGTGACGACGATCCTGCGCGACAACGGCATCAAGCTGCAGAGCTTGATCGAAAACCTGCTGTCGTTCAGCGCCTGGCAGGCGCGGCACTCGGGACTGGAGATCAGCGAATTCCGGCTGCGGCCGCTGATCAAGTCGACGCTGGAGACGCATCAACTGACGCTGCTCGCGCAACGCGTGCACCTCGATCTCAAGGTGCAGGACGTGGAGTTGCGCGCGGACCGGGCAAAGCTGAAACTGATCCTGGATAATCTGTTGTCGAACGCCCTCAAATACAGCCCGCGCGGCGGTACCATTTTCATTCACGCGCACGCGGACAAGGACCTGCTGGTGCTCGACGTGGCCGATACCGGCCCGGGGATCACGAAGGAAGAGCGCAGCGCCATCTTCGAGGCGTTCTACTCGGGCCGCGCCCCGACGGCCGGCCACCTGAAAGGCACCGGCATCGGCCTGTCGGTCGTCTCGGAATTCGTGCAGGCCCACGGAGGCTCGGTGGAGATCTTGGACGGCGTGTTTCCCGGCGCGCACTTTCGCATTCGCCTGCCGCTGGCGCCGCAACTCGAAGCGGAGCCGGCATAGCCATGCTCTTGCGCTGCTTCGTCGCGAGCCTGCTGAGCACCCTCGCCGGCTGTGCGCTCACAGACAAGCTCAGCGACGAGCCGCTGCCTGCGCCGATCATGGCGCCGGCGCAGATCTCCGCGAGCGGGCTGCGCGGGTACCTCGACACGATGGAGGGACTGGCGAGTCCCGACCCGGCGCGACAAGCGGACGTGTTCTATGAAGTGGAGCGCGAGTACACGCGTGCGCCGACGAC
>JBQTHP010000114.1:0-16705 GCA_052389755.1 Gammaproteobacteria bacterium | reverse complement strand
TCATGCCCGGGGACAACATCAAGATGAACGTGCAGCTGATCTCCCCGATCGCGATGGAGGAGGGGCTGCGCTTTGCCATCCGCGAGGGCGGCAAGACAGTTGGAGCTGGCGTCGTCGCCAAGATCCTGAAGTAAGTGGAGCAGGCTACAGGCTACAGACTACAGGCTACAGGAAGAGCGCAAGCCCCGAGCGCTGGCGATGCCTTTCTTCCCTGCAGCCTGCAGCCTGCAGCCTGCAGCCGCGAGCGTAGCGAGCGTATCAACAGGCCAGTAGCTCAATTGGCAGAGCGGCGGTCTCCAAAACCGCAGGTTGGGGGTTCGATTCCCTCCTGGCCTGCCACTCGAAGCCTATGAACGAAGACACGAAAGTCCAGGACGCCAGCGCGTTGGACAAGGCGAAGCTCACGATCGCGATTCTGCTCGCGCTCGGCGGCCTCGTTGCGTACTACGCGCTCCCGGTTGACGCGGGCTGGCAGCGTTGGCTCGCAGTGGCCGGCGGAATCGTGCTCGCCGCGGTCGTGTTCGCGTGGTCGCGCTACGGCGGTGAACTGTGGCAGTTCGTGCTCGACTCGCGCATCGAGCTGCGCAAGATCGTGTGGCCGAACCGGAACGAGACCGGCATGACGACGCTCGTCGTGTTCGTATTCGTCACGGTTGCGGGCATCTTCTTCTGGGTGCTCGATCTGATCCTCGCGTGGGCGACCCGCGCGTTGACCGGGCAGGGAGGCTGATGATGGCGCTGCGCTGGTATGTGGTGCACGCGTACTCGAATTTCGAGCATCGCGTCGCGGAGTCCCTGAAGGATCGCATCAAGCGCCATGGGCTCGAGCAGAAGTTCGGCGAGATCCTCGTGCCGACCGAGGAAGTCGTCGAGATGCGCGACGGCCAGAAGCGAAAGAGCGAGCGCAAGTTCTACCCGGGCTACGTGCTCGTGCAGATGGAGATGGACGAGGAGACCTGGCACCTGGTGCGCGACGTGCCGAAGGTCCTCGGCTTCATCGGCGGGACCTCGGACAAGCCGGCGCCCATCACGGACAAGGAAGCGAACCAGATTCTGCGCCGCGTGGAAGAGGGCGTGGACAAGCCGCGGCCGAAGGTGCTCTTCGAGCCGGGCGAGGTGGTGCGCGTGATCGACGGGCCGTTCAACGACTTCAACGGCGTCGTCGAGAACGTGAACTACGAGAAGAACCGGTTGCAGGTGGCGGTGCAGATCCTCGGCCGCTCGACGCCGGTGGAATTGGACTTCGTGCAGGTGGAGAAAGCTTAGAGCTCCAGCTTAGAGCTCAGAGCTTGGATGGGCAGCCGCAAGGCGTTACGACCCAGGAGACGTGAGAGATGGCCAAGAAGGTACAGGGATACGTCAAGCTGCAGGTGCCTGCAGGCGCGGCGAATCCGTCACCGCCCATCGGGCCGGCACTCGGCCAGCCGGGCGTGAACATCATGGAGTTCTGCAAGCAGTTCAATGCGCAGACCCAGAAGCTCGAGAAGGGGTTGCCGATCCCGGTGGTGATCACCGTGTACAGCGATCGCAGCTTCACTTTCATCATGAAGACGCCGCCCGCGTCCGTGCTGATTCGCAAGGCGATCGGCATCGAGAAGGGCAGCGGCACGCCGAACACGGCGAAGGTCGGCAAGATCACGCGCAAGCAGCTCGAAGAGATCGCGAAGTCGAAGCAGCCGGATCTCACGGCCGCCGATCTCGACGCAGCCGTACGCACCATCGCGGGCAGCGCTCGCAGCATGGGCGTGGACGTGGAGGGGGTCTGACCATGCCGTTCGTAGCGAAACGACAGAAGCCGTGGACGCAGAAAGTGGCGCCCGGCAAGCAGTATCCGGTGGACGATGCCCTCAAGCTCGTGAAGGAGCTCGCCACGGCGAAGTTCAACGAATCGGTCGATGCTGCGGTGAATCTCGGCATCGATGCGAGCAAGTCCGACCAGCAGGTGCGCGGCTCGACCGTGATGCCGCACGGCACGGGCAAGACCGTGCGCGTCGCCGTCTTCACGTCGGGCAAGAACCAGGAGCTGGCCAAGGCCGCGGGCGCCGACATCGTCGGGCTCGAAGACCTGGCGGCGAAAGTGAAAGCGGGCGAGATCAACTTCGACCGTGTGATCGCGAGCCCCGACGCGATGCGGGTGGTGGGCCAGCTCGGCCAGATTCTCGGCCCGCGCGGCCTGATGCCGAACCCGAAGATCGGGACCGTGACCCCGGACGTGGCCACGGCCGTGAAGAACGCGAAGGCGGGTCAGGTGACCTACCGCGTCGACAAGGCCGGCATCGTTCACTGCACGATCGGCAAGGCGAGCTTCGAGGTCGGCGCGCTCAAGGACAACCTGATTGCGCTCATCCACGACCTGCAGAAGGCGAAGCCTTCGTCGTCGAAAGGCATCTATCTCAAGCGCGTTACCGTGTCCTCGACGATGGGGCCGGGCGTGCAGGTCGATCAGGCAAGTTTGAGTTGATTGATTGATGGGCGTCGTTCGCGCGAGCGAGCGACGTTGATTCCCGGGCGCAAGCTCGTGGAAATTCCATCGAAGACCGCAGGCGAGCGAAGAGCTCTTAATGATCGCCTGCGCAGATGGTGAACCGCTGTTCGGATTCGAGGGTTTCCTCGAGCCGGAAGGTCACCGTCACAGGTGGAGCGGGCACGGATGCGCGCTCCGATCGAAGTGATCTTCAGGCAGGAGAGAAGGAATGGCACTCAACCTCCAAGACAAGAAGGCGCTGGTAGCGGAAGTGAGCGCGGTCGCGGCGAAAGCCCTGTCCGTGGTCGCCGCCGAGTACCGCGGCCTCACGGTCTCGCAGATGACCGAGCTGCGTGCCAAGGCGAGAGCCCAGGGCGTGTACGTGCGTGTGGTCAAGAACACGCTTGCGCGCAAGGCGATCGCCGGCACGGCGTTCGAGCCGATCGGTCCCCGGTTGAAGGGTCCGCTCGTGCTCGCGTTCTCGAAGGACGATCCGGGCGCGGCCGCGCGCGTGGTGAAGGACTTCGCGAAGGCGAACGAAAAGCTCGTCGCGACGCTCGTATCCCTGGGCGGACAGGTCATGTCCGCGAAGGAAATCGAGAAAGTCGCGAGTCTGCCGACGCGCGAACAGGCGCTGTCGATGCTGCTCGGGGTGCTCAAGGCACCGATCGAGAAGCTCGTGCGCACGCTCGCGGAGCCGCAGGTCAAGCTCGTGCGGACGATCGCCGCGATTCGGGATCTGAAAGCAGCCGCCAGCGCGTAAACACTTGTCTTGATAAACCTTTAGGAGACCCAACATGGCTGTCAGCAAAGACGAAATCCTCGACGCAATTTCCAAGATGTCCGTCATCGAGGTCGTCGAGCTCATCTCCGACATGGAGAAGAAGTTCGGCGTAACGGCCGCTGCCCCAGTCGCGCTTGCCGCGGCTCCGGGCGCCGCGGCCGCCGGCGCTGCCGCTCCGGCGGAGGAGCAGACCGAGTTCACCGTGGTGCTCAAGGAGTATCCCGCGGAGAAGAAGGTCACCGTGATCAAAGTCATCCGCGAGATCACGGGTCTCGGCTTGAAGGAAGCGAAGGACCTGGTCGAGGGCGTGCCCTCCACGGTCAAGGAAGCCGTTTCCAAGGCCGACTCCGAGACGATGAAGAAGAAGCTCGAGGACGCCGGCGCGAAAGTCGAGGTCAAGTAACCTCGTGCGCCGCACAGGGCGACTCTTCACGGGCTTCGCCCGACTTTCAACGGCGTTCGCGCTTGCGCGAACGCCGTTCATTGATTTTCAGAGGTGACCCGATGGCTTATTCCTTCACCGAGAAGAAGCGCATCCGCAAGAATTTCGGCAAGCAGCCGAGCATCCTCGAGGTGCCCTACCTGCTCGCCATCCAGCTCGATTCCTACAAGACTTTCCTGCAGGCCGAAGTGCCCGAGGACAAGCGCGAGGTGATCGGGCTGCATGCGGCCTTCCAGACCGTGTTCCCGATCTCGAGCTACTCGGGCAACGCGTCCCTCGAGTACGTGAGCTATCGCCTCGGCGAGCCCGTGTTCGACGTGAAGGAGTGCCAGCTCCGGGGACTTACGTACGCGGCGCCGCTGCGAACGAAGGTGCGCCTCATCGTCCTCGACAAGGAAGCGGCCGGCGCGAAGAAGCCGGTGAAGGACGTGCGCGAGCAGGAAGTCTATCTCGGCGAGCTGCCGCTCATGACCGAGAACGGCACGTTCGTCATCAACGGCACCGAGCGAGTCATCGTGTCGCAGCTGCATCGCAGCCCGGGCGTGTTCTTCGATCACGACCGCGGCAAGACGCATTCGTCCGGCAAGCTGCTGTTTTCCGCGCGCATCATTCCCTACCGCGGCTCCTGGCTCGACTTCGAGTTCGATCCGAAGGATGCGGTGTTCGCGCGCATCGACCGCCGGCGCAAGCTGCCGGTGACGATCATCCTGCGCGCGCTCGGCATGACCGAGGGCGAGATCCTCGACACGTTCTTCGACAAGAACGTGTTCTATCTGTCGAAGGACGAGATCTCTCTGCACCTCGTCCCGCAGCGCCTGCGCGGCGAGACGGCGACGTTCGAGATCCGCATCGGCGAGCAGGTCATCGTCGAGGAAGGTCGTCGCATCACGGCGCGCCACGTGCGCCAGCTCGAGGATGCCGGCGTCACGCGGCTGCGCGTGCCGCGTGAGTACATCTACGGCAAGATCCTCGCGCACGACGTCGTCAACACCGACACGGGCGAGATCCTCGCCAAGGCCAACGAGGTCCTCACGGCCACCAGCGTCGAGAAGCTGATCGAATCGGGCGTCGTCGAGGTGAAGACGCTGTACGTCAACGACCTCGACCGGGGTCCGTACATCTCCGATACGCTGCGCATCGATCCCACCAAGACGCGCCTCGAGGCGCTGGTCGAGATCTACCGCATGATGCGTCCGGGCGAGCCGCCGACGAAGGATGCGGCGGAGAACCTCTTCAACAACCTCTTCTTCAACGCGGAACGCTACGACCTCTCGGGCGTCGGTCGCATGAAGTTCAACCGCCGCGTCAAGCGCACGGACGGGTCGGGCGGCGGGGTGCTGTCGAAGCAAGACATCCTCGACGTGCTCAAGACGCTGATCGCCATTCGAAACGGCGATGGCACGGTGGATGATATCGATCACCTCGGCAACCGCCGGGTCCGCAGTGTCGGCGAGATGGCCGAGAACGCGTTCCGCGTCGGCCTCGTGCGCGTAGAGCGCGCCGTTCGCGAACGTCTCACGATCGCGGAGAGCGAGCCGCTCATGCCGCAGGAGATGATCAACGCGAAGCCCGTCGCGGCTGCCGTGAAGGAGTTCTTCGGCTCCTCGCAGCTCTCGCAGTTCATGGACCAGAACAATCCGCTCTCCGAAGTCACCCACAAGCGCCGGGTCTCGGCGCTCGGCCCGGGCGGTCTTACGCGCGAGCGCGCGGGGTTCGAAGTGCGCGACGTGCACCCGACCCATTACGGCCGCGTGTGCCCGATCGAAACGCCGGAAGGCCCGAACATCGGCCTCATCAACTCGCTGTCGGTCTACGCGCGCACGAACCAGTACGGCTTCCTCGAGACGCCGTACCGTCGCGTGGAGAGCGGCCGCGTCACGGATCGCATCGACTATCTGTCGGCGATCGAGGAAGGCGAGTTCGCGATCGCGCAGGCGAACGCGCGGCTCGGCAGGAACGGCGAGTTCGAGGACGAGCTCGTGTCCTGCCGCCTGTCGAACGAATTCACGCTCGTGCCGCGCGAGCGCATCAACTACATGGACGTGTCGCCGAAGCAGATCGTGTCGGTGGCCGCCTCGCTCATCCCGTTCCTCGAGCACGACGATGCGAACCGCGCGCTCATGGGCTCGAACATGCAGCGACAGGCGGTGCCCACGCTGCGTTCCGAGACGCCGCTCGTCGGCACCGGCATGGAGCGTCCGGTCGCGATCGACTCCGGAGTCGTCGTCGTCGCCAATCGGGGCGGCGTGGTCGACTCGGTAGACGCATCGCGCGTCGTCGTGCGCGTGAACGACGAGGAGACGACGGCGGGCGAGCCGGGCGTCGACATCTACAACCTCACGAAGTACACGCGCTCGAACCAGAACACCTGCATCAACCAGCGTCCGCTGGTGCACGCGGGTGACCGCATCGCGCGCAGCGACGTGCTGGCCGACGGTCCATCCACCCATCTCGGCGAGCTCGCGCTCGGGCAGAACCTGCTCGTCGCGTTCATGCCGTGGAACGGCTACAACTTCGAGGATTCGATCCTCATCTCCGAGCGCGTCGTGATGGAGGATCGATTCACCACCATCCACATAGAGGAGCTCACCTGTGTCGCGCGCGACACGAAGCTCGGGCCCGAAGAGATCACGGCGGACATTCCGAACGTCGGTGACGCCGCTCTCGCGAAGCTCGACGAGGCGGGCATCGCCTTCATCGGCGCGGAAGTGAAGGCCGGGGACATCCTCGTCGGCAAGGTCACGCCGAAGGGCGAGACCCAGCTGACGCCGGAAGAGAAGCTGCTCCGTGCGATCTTCGGCGAGAAGGCGAGCGACGTGAAGGACACCTCCTTGCGCGTGCCACCCGGAATGGACGGCACGGTGATCGACGTGCGCGTGTTCACGCGCGACGGCGTCGACAAGGACTCGCGTGCGCTCTCGATCGAGAAGGCCGAGATCGAACGGGTCCGCAAGGACCTCGGCGACCAGCAGCGCATCCTGGAGGACGACCTCTTCCAGCGCGTGCGCGGCATGCTGGTCGGCAAGAGCGCGGTCGGAGGTCCGAAGAAGCTGAAGGGCGGCACGAAGATCGCCGACGAGTACCTCGACGAGGTGCCGCGCGAGGAGTGGTTCGAGATCCGCCTCGACGACGAGGACGCGAACACCCAGCTCGAGCAGACCTCCGAGCGCCTCAAGGCGCAGAGAAAGGCGTTCGAGAAGCGCCTCGACGAGAAGAAGGCCAAGATCACGGCGGGCGACGACCTCGCCCCCGGCGTGCTGAAGATGGTCAAGGTGTATCTCGCGGTGAAGCGCCGCGTGCAGCCGGGCGACAAGATGGCCGGCCGCCACGGCAACAAGGGCGTGATCTCGACGATCGTGCCGGTCGAGGACATGCCGTACCTCGACGACGGCACCCCGGTCGACATCGTGCTGAATCCGCTCGGCGTGCCCTCGCGCATGAACGTCGGCCAGGTGCTCGAGACGCACCTTGGCTGGGCCGCGAAGGGCGTCGGGCTCAGGATCGGCAAGATGCTCGCGGCGCAGGCCGCGGCGACCGAGCTGCGCGGCTTCATCAAGCAGATCTACAACGAGACCGGTGGGCAGCGTGAGGACATCGACAGCCTGAACGATCAGGAGCTGGTCGAGCTCGCTCACAACCTCTCGAGCGGTGTACCGATGGCGACGCCGGTGTTCGACGGCGCGAGCGAGGAGGAGATCAAGCGACTCCTGAAGCTCGCAGACCTGCCGCTCAGCGGTCAGATGCATCTGTACGACGGCCGCACGGGCGAGCGTTTCGACCGCCAGGTGACCGTCGGCTACATGTACATGCTGAAGCTGAACCACCTGGTCGACGACAAGATGCACGCACGCTCGACGGGCCCGTACTCGCTCGTCACGCAGCAGCCGCTCGGCGGCAAGGCGCAGTTCGGCGGCCAGCGCTTCGGCGAGATGGAAGTCTGGGCGCTCGAAGCCTACGGCGCGGCCTACACGCTGCAGGAGATGCTCACCGTCAAGTCGGACGACACGATCGGGCGCACGGCGATGTACAAGAACATCGTCGACGGCAATCACGAGATGAAGGCCGGTATGCCCGAATCGTTCAACGTGCTGGTCAAGGAAATTCGATCCCTCGGCATCAATGTCGAGCTCGAGCAGGATTGAGGTGAACTGATGAAAGACTTACTGAAACTGTTCAAGCAGCACGCCCCCGTCGAACACTTCGACTCGATCAAGATCGGGCTGGCTTCGCCCGAGATGATCCATTCGTGGTCGTACGGCGAGGTGAAGAAGCCGGAGACGATCAACTACCGCACGTTCAAGCCGGAGCGGGACGGTCTCTTCTGCGCCAAGATCTTCGGGCCCGTGAAGGACTACGAGTGCCTCTGCGGCAAGTACAAGCGCCTGAAGCACCGCGGCGTCGTGTGCGAGAAGTGCGGCGTCGAGGTCACGCAGGCCAAGGTACGCCGGGAGCGCATGGGCCACATCGAGCTCGCGAGCCCCGTCGCGCACATCTGGTTCCTGAAGTCGCTGCCCTCGCGCATCGGCCTCATGCTCGACATGACGCTGCGCGAGATCGAGCGCGTGCTGTACTTCGAAGCGTTCGTCGTCATCGATCCGGGCATGACCCCGATGCAGCGCGGCCAGCTGCTCACCGACGAGATGTACCTCGAGGCGATCGAGGAGCACGGCGATGAGTTCGACGCACGCATGGGCGCGGAGGCCGTGTTCGAGCTGCTGCGCACGATCGACCTGCAGGCCGAAGTCGCCAAGGTCCGCGAGGACATGGCGGGCACCTCTTCGGAGACGAAACTGAAGCGCCTGTCGAAGCGCCTGAAGCTCATCGAGTCGTTCATCGAGTCGGGAAACAAGCCCGAGTGGATGGTCATGACCGTTCTGCCGGTGCTGCCACCCGATCTTCGGCCGCTCGTGCCGCTCGATGGCGGCCGCTTCGCGACGTCGGACCTCAACGACCTGTATCGCCGCGTCATCAACCGCAACAACCGTCTGCGCCGGCTCCTCGAGCTGAACGCGCCCGATATCATCGTGCGCAACGAGAAGCGCATGCTGCAGGAAGCGGTGGATGCGCTGCTCGACAACGGCCGCCGCGGTCGTGCCATCACCGGCACGAACAAGCGGCCGCTCAAGTCGCTGGCCGACATGATCAAGGGCAAGCAGGGGCGGTTCCGCCAGAACCTGCTCGGCAAGCGCGTCGACTACTCGGGCCGCTCGGTCATCGTGGTCGGCCCCACGCTGCGCCTGCACCAGTGCGGCCTGCCGAAGAAGATGGCGCTCGAGCTCTTCAAGCCGTTCATCTTCCAGAAGCTGCAGCTGCGAGGCGAGGCCTCGACCATCAAGGCGGCCAAGCGCCTGGTCGAGCGCGAAGGCCCGGAAGTGTGGGACATCCTCGAGGAGGTCATCCGGGAGCATCCCGTGCTCCTGAACCGCGCCCCGACTCTGCATCGGCTCGGCATTCAGGCTTTCGAGCCGGTGCTCATCGAGGGCAAGGCGATCCAGCTGCACCCGCTCGTCTGCACCGCGTTCAACGCGGACTTCGACGGCGACCAGATGGCCGTGCACGTGCCGCTGTCGCTCGAAGCGCAGCTCGAAGCGCGCGCGCTCATGATGTCGTCGAACAACATCCTCTCGCCGGCGAACGGTGATCCGATCATCGTGCCGTCGCAGGACGTCGTGCTCGGCCTCTACTACATGACGCGGGAGCGCGTCGGCGCGCGCGGCGAAGGCATGGCGTTCTCCGACGTTCAGGAGGCGCACCGGGCGTACGAAAGCCGCACGGTCGATCTGCAGGCGAAGGTGCGCGTGCGCATCCGCGAGTACCAGCGGGACGCAGAAGGTGCATTGAAGGACCGCGTCCGCACCGTCGACACGACGGTGGGCCGCGCGCTGCTCTCCGAGATCCTGCCGAAGGGTCTGTCCTTCAATCTCATCAATCAGGACATGACCAAGAAGATCATCTCGGGGACGATCAACGCGTGCTATCGGGCGCTCGGTCTCAAGGAGACCGTGGTGTTCGCGGACCAGCTCATGTACACGGGCTTCCACTACGCCACCCGCGCGGGCGTCTCCTTCGGCATCGACGACATCGTGATCCCGGAGCAGAAGGGCCGCATCGTCAATTCGGCGGACGACGAGGTGAAGGAGATCCAGAACCAGTACGCCTCGGGTCTCGTCACGAACGGCGAACGCTACAACAAGGTCGTCGACATCTGGTCGCGTGCAAACGATCAGGTGGCGAAGGCCATGATGGAGAAGCTCGGCTCCGAAGAGGCGACCGACTCGAAGGGCAAGAGGCAGAAGCAGAAGTCCTTCAACTCGATCTTCATGATGGCCGACTCGGGCGCCCGCGGCTCCGCGGCGCAGATCCGTCAGCTCGCCGGCATGCGCGGCCTGATGGCGAAGCCCGACGGCTCGATCATCGAGACGCCGATCACGGCGAACTTCCGCGAGGGCCTGAACGTCCTGCAGTACTTCATCTCGACGCACGGAGCCCGCAAGGGTCTCGCCGACACCGCGTTGAAGACGGCGAACTCCGGCTACCTCACGCGCCGTCTGGTCGATGTGTCGCAGGACCTCGTCATCACCGAAGAGGACTGCGGAACGCAGCAGGGCCTCATGATGGCGCCGCTGGTCGAAGGCGGAGACGTCGTCGAGGCGCTCGGCGAGCGAGTGCTCGGCCGTGTGCTGGCGGATGACATCGCGAAGCCGGGCTCGGACGACGTCCTGATTTCGAACGGCACTCTGCTCGATGAGCAGCTCGTGCGCAGCATCGAGCAGGAAGGCGTCGATCAGCTGAAGGTCCGCTCACCCATCACGTGTGAGACCCGCTACGGCGTGTGCTCGCACTGCTACGGACGCGATCTTGCGCGCGGCCGGCCGATCAGCATCGGCGAAGCGGTCGGCGTCATCGCCGCCCAGTCGATCGGCGAGCCCGGCACGCAGCTCACGATGCGCACCTTCCACATCGGTGGCGCGGCATCGCGGGCGGCAGCGGCCAGCAGCGTAGAAGTGCGCAACAAGGGCACGATCCGCTTTCACCACGTGAAGACCGTACAACACGAGAAGGGTCACCTCGTCGCCGTCTCGCGCTCGGGCGAGCTCGGCGTCGTCGATGATTTCGGCCGCGAGCGCGAGCGATACAAGGTCCCGTACGGCGCGATCATCAGCGTGAAGGAGGGCGATGCGCTCGGCGCCGGGCAGGTCATCGCGACCTGGGATCCGCACACGCACCCGGTCGTCACCGAAGTCACGGGCTTCCTCAAGTTCCAGGACTTCGTCGACGGCCTCACGGTCACGTCCCAGGTCGACGAAGTGACCGGACTGTCGAGCACCGTGGTGCTCGACACGAAGCAGCGCGGCGGCAAGGACCTGCGTCCGACGATCAAGCTCGTGAATTCGAAGGGCAAGGAAGTGACGTTCGCGAACACGGAGATCCCGGCGGTCTACACGCTGCCCCCCGGCGCGCTCGTCAGCCTCGAAGACGGAGCCAAGGTGTCGCTCGGCGACGTCATCGCGCGCATTCCGCAGGAATCCTCGAAGACGCGCGACATCACCGGCGGTCTGCCTCGGGTCGCCGATCTGTTCGAGGCCCGCAAGCCGAAGGATCCGGCGATCCTCGCCGAGAAGACCGGCACCGTCAGCTTCGGCAAGGAGACGAAGGGCAAGCGCCGTCTCATCATCACGAGCGACGACGGCGAGAAGTACGAGGAGCTGATTCCGAAATGGCGGCAGCTCAACGTGTTCGAGGGCGAGAGCGTGGAGCGAGGCGAGGTGATTGCCGACGGCGAGCTGAACGCTCACGACATCCTGCGGCTGCAGGGCATCGAGGCGCTGGCCAACTACCTCGTGCGCGAGATCCAGGACGTCTATCGCCTGCAGGGCGTGAAGATCAACGACAAGCACATCGAGGTGATCATCCGCCAGATGCTGCGCAAGACCGAGGTGCTGAACTCGGGCGAGACGGGATTGCTCCGCGGCGAGCAGCTCGATCGCGCGCGTGCGCTCGACATCAACGATCGCGCGGGCGCGGCGGGAAAGACGGTGGCAACGCTGCAGCCGGTGCTGCTCGGCATCACCAAGGCGTCGCTTGCGACGGAGTCGTTCATCTCGGCGGCCTCGTTCCAGGAGACCACGCGCGTGCTCACCGAAGCCGCAGTGCGCGGACTCAAGGACGATCTGCGCGGGCTCAAGGAGAACGTGATCGTCGGCCGCCTGATTCCGGCGGGTACGGGCTTCGCAGCCCACGCTCACCGTCGTCGCGGGGTGGACACGGGCGAGCGTCGCAGCTTCATGGACGTGGGCGGTGGCTTGCCCGACATGGAAGAGTCGACGGCGGGAGAGGAGGAGTCATCCTCAGCCGCCAGCGGAAGCTGACGGCTACAGGCTGTAGCCTGTAGCCTTCTCCCTCAACCGGAGAAGAGGGCGACGAGGATCAGAAGACCCATCAGAATCGAGAGAGTGTCGAAACGAGCTTTCATGCTGTGAAGCCGAGCAAGGCGCGTGCCGATATCCCATCGGTCAGCGCTGCTGCTTGCGGGTCACTTCTGCGTAGCGCTTGAGGCGCTGCATCGCGTCGGCGAAGACCTGATCGTACAGCGGAGCCATCGCTGCGAGCCCGGTCTTCGGCTCGAAGCCCATGCCGACGAAGTCGAGCGTGAGCTTCGTCCCGCCGCCGCCTTCGGCCTCGAACTGCGCAGTCAGCGTCCCCGCCCCGCCCATCTCGTGCAGCGGGCCGAATGGCGCGTTCACGCGAAGCGCCTTGCCCGGCGCCGCGTAGGTGACGCGACCGTGCTCGATGAAGCCGCCGTCGGCGAGGCTCTCGCAGAAGCAGCCCGAAGGAGCCGCGTTCAGGGTTGGAGGGTATGCGCTCATGAGCATGCTTCGGTGCGCGTTCCACGGGCTGATCATCGCGGCTCTGCAACTCGCGGGGTTCGCTGTGGCCGCCGAGACGAGTGGCGCGCGTTGCAGCGGCGCGGAATACGGGCAGTTCGATTTCTGGCTCGGCACCTGGAGCGTGACGAATCAGGGGAAAGTCGCCGGCAGCAATCGCATCGAGAAAGTGCTCGACGGGTGCGCGCTGCTCGAGACGTGGCGCTCCTCGGGCAATCACCGCGGACACAGCCTGACCTTCTATGACTCGGCACGCGCCATCTGGCATCAGACGTGGAGCGACGTTGGGGGCGAACCGCTGTACCTCGAGGGTCGGTTCGAGGACGGACGCATGCGCCTCGAAGGCACCCGTCCGGCAGGAAACGAAGGCGTGTCGATCCTTCACCGGATCGAGTGGACGCCGCTGTCCGACGGGCGCGTGCGTCAGCACTGGCGCGCGTCGGAAGACGCTGGACGGACGTGGGCGGAAGTCTTTGACGGGTACTACACGAAGAGTCCGTGACGGCTCAGACGACTCAGACGTCTAAGACGGCGAAGAGGGACCAAGAGCGAGCTCGCCGGGAGCGCTGGATCGCCTCGCGCACCCGCGTCGATCCTTTCGGTCCGTAGCGTGACGGTGACCTCGGCGGTATAGCCCGCGAGATTGCCTGCGCGACCGACGATGCCTTGAGCGTCGGGTCGTTCACGCGGGGCGCGGAGACCGTGATCGCCTCTCCCGCGAAGCCTTTCGCCAGGAATGCGCGTATCGTCTGCTCGCTGGTCTCGGCGCGTTTCTGCAGCACGGTGAGATCATCGGCCGTCACGGCGAACTGAACGGGCCAGAGGGCGAGGTCGGCCTTGACCTCCCGCTCGGGCAGCGGGCCGCAACCGCTCGGTCGGGGCTGCCGCACCGCAGCACCGGGTTGACACCTTGGGGGCCGGTTCCTAGAATCGCCGGCCTTTCGAGTGCCGCCCCCGTACTTCGGGGCGCCCGAAAAACAGGGATTTAAAGACACCGGGCCGCCTCACGAGGCGGCCCGGTGTTCTTCTACGTGAGGTATGCATGGCGACTACAGGGCAGCTCATCCGGCAACCCCGCCGGACGGGGTCTGAGAAGACGAAGGTGCCGGCGCTCGGCGCGTCGCCGCAGAAGCGCGGCGTGTGCACGCGCGTCTACACGACGACGCCGAAGAAGCCGAATTCGGCGCTGCGCAAGGTCTGTCGCGTGCGCCTGACGAATGGTTACGAGGTCACGAGCTACATCGGCGGCGAAGGCCACAACCTGCAGGAGCACTCGGTGGTGCTCATCCGCGGCGGCCGCGTCAAGGACCTTCCCGGCGTGCGCTACCACACGGTGCGCGGCACACTCGACTGCGCCGGCGTCGGCGAGCGGAAGCAGGGTCGCTCGAAGTACGGCGCCAAGCGCCCGAAGAAGTGAGGTCATAAACCATGTCACGTCGCGCCCAGGCGCCGGTCCGTCACGTTCTGCCGGATCCGAAGTTCAACAACGAGATGCTCGCGAAGTTCATGAACGTCGTCATGGACAGCGGCAAGAAGTCGGCTGCCGAGCGCATCATCTACGGTGCGATCGACCGCATCGGCGAGAAGACGGGCAAGACGGGCGCGGATGCGCTCGCCGTGCTCACGCAGGCGCTCGACAACGTGAAGCCGGTGGTGGAAGTGAAGAGCCGCCGCGTCGGCGGTGCGACCTATCAGGTGCCCGTCGAAGTGCGCTCCTCGCGCCGTCAGACGCTCGCGATGCGCTGGATGATCGAGGCGGCGCGGGCGCGCACCGAGAAGTCGATGGCCTTCCGGCTCGCCCACGAGCTCATGGATGCAGCGGAGAACCGCGGTGCCGCCGTGCGCAAGCGTGAAGACACGCATCGCATGGCTGAGGCCAACAAGGCTTTCGCGCACTACCGCTGGTGAGGATCCTCAAGTGCCACGCTCAACTCCCATCGAGCGCTATCGGAACATCGGCATCTCGGCGCACATCGACGCCGGCAAGACCACCACGACCGAGCGCATCCTGTTCTACACCGGCGTCTCGCACAAGATCGGCGAGGTGCATGACGGTGCGGCCGTCATGGACTACATGGAACAGGAACAGGAGCGCGGCATCACGATCACGGCCGCGGCAACCACGTGCTTCTGGAAGGGCATGGACCAGAAGTATCCCGAGCACCGCATCAACATCATCGACACGCCGGGCCACGTCGACTTCACGATCGAAGTGGAGCGTTCCCTGCGCGTGCTCGACAGCGCCGTCGCGCTGTTCTGCGCCGTGTCGGGCGTGCAGCCGCAGTCCGAGACCGTGTGGCGGCAGATGAACAAGTACGGGGTGCCGCGCATCGCGTTCGTCAACAAGATGGACCGCGCGGGCGCGAACTTCCAGCGCTGCGTCGAACAGATCAGGTCGCGCCTGCGAGCGAACCCCCTTCCGATCCAGTTGCCGATCGGTGCCGAGGAGAGCTTCGAGGGCGTCATCGATCTGATCCGCATGAAGGCGATCTACTGGGACATGGACACCCAGGGGATGAAGTTCGAGTACAGGGAGATCCCCGCGGACCTCAAGGCGCCGGCCGAAGCGGCGCGGCACAAGGTGATCGAGGCCGCCGCCGACGCGAACGAGGAGCTGACGCACAGGTATCTCGAGGGCGAGACGCTCACCGAAGAGGAGATCCGCAAGGGCCTTCGCGAGCGCTCGATCCGCAACGAGATCGTGCTGTGCATGTGCGGCACCGCCTTCAAGAACAAGGGCGTGCAGGCGCTGCTCGACGCCGTCATCGAGTTCATGCCCTCGCCGATCGAGATGCCGGACGTGAAGGGCATCGATGACGACGGGGAGCCTGCGACGCGCAAGGCGAGCGACGATGAGCCGTTCGCCGCGCTCGCGTTCAAGATCCTGAACGACCCGTTCGTCGGCAACCTCACGTTCTTCCGCGTGTATTCCGGCACCCTGAATTCGGGCGACACGGTGTACGTGCCCAGCAAGGACAGGAAGGAGCGTATCGGGCGTCTCCTGCAGATGCACGCGAGCGAGCGCACCGAGATCAAGGAAGTGCGCGCCGGCGACATCGCGGCTGCGGTCGGCCTGAAGGACGTCATCACGGGGGACACACTGTGTGATCTCGACAAGATCATCACCCTCGAGAAGATGGAATTCCCGGAGCCCGTCATCTCCGTCGCAGTCGAGCCGAAGACCAAGGCCGACCAGGAAAAGATGGGACTTGCGCTTCAGCGCCTCGCGAAGGAAGACCCTTCGTTCCGCGTGAGCACCGATCAGGAGTCGGGGCAGACGATCATCGCCGGCATGGGCGAGCTGCACCTCGAGATCATCGTCGATCGCATGAAGCGCGAGTTCAAGGTGGAGGCGAACGTCGGCAAGCCGCAGGTCGCCTACCGCGAGACGATCCGCAACACCGTCGAGTCGGAAGGCAAGTTCGTCCGTCAGTCGGGCGGTCGCGGCCAGTACGGTCACATCTGGCTCAAGCTCGAGCCGAATACCGGCAAGGGCTACGAGTTCGTGAATGGCATCTCCGGTGGCGCGGTGCCGCGCGAGTACATCCCGGCGGTCGACAAAGGCATCAAGGAAGCGTGCGAGACGGGCGTCATCGCCGGCTATCCGGTGGTGGACGTGAAGATCACCGCGTTCGACGGCTCGTACCACGACGTGGATTCGAGCGAAATGGCGTTCAAGATCGCAGGCTCGATCGGCTTCAAGGAAGGCTTCCGGAAGGCAAAGCCCGTGTTGCTCGAGCCGATCATGAAGGTCGAGGTGGTGACTCCTGAGGAATACTCGGGCGATGTCATCGGCGACCTGAACCGCCGCCGCGGTCAGATCATGGGAATGGACGAGACGCCTGCCGGCAAGGCGATCGCCGCGGAAGTGCCGCTGTCGGAGATGTTCGGCTACGCGACGACCGTGCGCTCGATGAGCCAGGGCCGTGCGACGTTCACGATGGAGTTCGCGAAGTACATCGAAGTGCCGCCGAACATTGCGGACGGGATCATCAAGAAGTAAGGCTAAGACGACCCAGACGTCTCAGACGTCGGAGTCGTCGGAGTCGTCTGAGTCGTTTTTGAGGTAGCACGCCATGGCGAAAGAGAAATTCGAGCGCACCAAGCCGCACGTGAACGTGGGGACGATC
>JBQTHP010000113.1:0-3775 GCA_052389755.1 Gammaproteobacteria bacterium | reverse complement strand
GCTCGCGGTGTGTGCCGCGTAGCCGTCGCTTCAATGAGGCCGCGGCGATTCGCCGCGGAAAACCCCACAGGTCACGCACAATCTCTGGATCACCGGCGCGCTTCAATGAGGCCGCGGCGATTCGCCGCGGAAAACAGCCCCCGTCAGAAACCGGCGTAACACAAGGGCTTGCGACTGCATCTGCGAGCGCTGTGTCCCGCAGAGCAACGCGCGCCTGGGCAGGCGGATTGCAATGCGCATCACACGAAACAAACTCCTGATTGTTAAAGAGCTTCCGTCATGCGAGCGCTTCCCAGGCTCTGGGTCGTCACAGGACCGCTCGCGATCGGCCGGCGAACCTCAAACGATAATCGGTGCTCGTTCGACCGCCATGTACGTCTTTCCAAGGCTGACGACCCTTGGTACGACGTGATCCGCGAGCCCGATATCCAAGAGGATCACATGGTCATCGGAATGGTGAATGATCCCATCGAGCAGTGCAATGAGTTCCGCGTGCCGCTCGGCGTTCAGCCGACACTGAAACACCGACAATTGCAACCATTCGCCATAGCCTTCCATGAGGTTGAATACCCGGCGCCAGCGCTTGGGGTCGGCGATGTCGTACGCCACGACGTAGAGGTGCTCCTCGCGCATCGTTCACCGCGTGGTGAAATTGGGATATTCGGTCAACTCACCCAGGAGGTGACGGCTCAGCAAACGCGCCTGCAACTCGAGCAGACGACGGTAGCTGACTTTGTATCCGAAGATCGGGTGATTCACTTCCTGGGTCAGCCGCCGCTCGAATGTCCCGATGAAGCGCTTTCGGCCGTCGGCGGTCAGGGCGACGCTGCCGGCGGCGGTGATGAAATCCGATGGCCGGACCTCGCCGTTGTTGATGGCCTGAATGACGCTTGAGTCCGCAACCAGGGGGCGAAACGGCTCCATCATGTCGAGCGAGAGCGCGGGTCGGCCGTAGCGGGGCTGGTGGTAGAAGCCGCGATAGCAGTCGAAGCCGACCGCCGTCAGTGCAACGGTCCAACTACGAACGAGAAGGGTATAGGCATAAGAGAGGAGCGCGTTGACGGGATCCGTCGGCGGGCGGCGGTTGCGGGTCTCGAAATCGAACGCGATCGACTGATCGTTCGCAGGCCGGCTCAGCATGGACGCAAACGCACCGAAGTAGCGGGCAGCCGCCTGGCCCTCCGCGCCGAGCAGCTCGGCCAGATCCGTGGAACGCTGGGCGCGACGGATGTCGTGCTGAAAACCATCGGTCACCTCTTCGGCTGAAGTTTCCGCCTTCCAGTTGCGCCGCAGGAGCGTCTTCTGATTCTGAATCTTCGCGATGACCAGACCTTTCGCGATGCGTAGGCACGCGAGCGGGTCGAAGCTCGTGCGGTACTGCGCGGTTCGGATTTCGACGTTCTTGTGTCCGGTGCCGATCGTGTGTCCCAGGAACCAGCCGCCGAAGGAGTGCCATGACACGGGAATCTCCCGAGCCATGAGCTCATGCAGCGTCGGTGCAGTCACGTACACCTGGCCCATGAGAACGAGTTGCGAGACGTCGAGGAGCCTGACTGTCTGGATCTTCTGGTCTTCGATCGAGATCTCCAGCGTCTCACCGTGCTTCGCCACCTTCGCACCACGCGCCTGCACATACAACGGAAGGGCCGTATCGCGAGGTACGGCGAGCGGTCGCGGTGATATGTCGTGCTTTCGGAGAAAGTTCACCTCGTCCGGCAGGCAGATGCCGACGAGCGAGCAACGCGCACACTTCGGACTGTCTTCGAGGGGTGGCGGAATCTGGCCGCCCGCCGCGACGAGCCGCAACCCATCGATCGCGTTGCGCGTGAGCGCGCGCAGCTCCTCGTCGAACGCGACGCGCACGCGCTCGCGGCTCTCGACGAAGTAGAGGATGCCTTCGTCGCAAGTGTAGCCATGCTCCTCGAGGATCATTCCCTGCACACAGAGCTGTACTCGTTCGGGGTCGTAGGCACCGCGCGTCACGTGCGGCCGCCTGCCGCGCTTGTAGTCGACCGGCGTGACGCGCGCGCCCTCGCCCTCGACGAGATCCATGCGCGCGATCAGACCGAGGCGAGGCGAGGACAACGTGATCGAGCGGGCGTGAACGCGCTCTGTGTCGGGCGAATCGCCGCCATTTGTTGCGGGCAAGTCGCCGCTCGGGCGGTCTACGCGCCGATGTGCGTGTCGGCCCTCGACGGTGTCAGCGGAGTCGGACCATTCACCCTGCACCCATTCCAGGTACGCCAGTCGCGGGCAGTACTGGTACTCGTTGACCATGCGCGCCGGAAGCAGAGGCAAATCTCCCGGCAAAGCGGGGCAGGGAAGCGGCAGCTCCTTTTGCGACTCGTCCATCTGAGCGGTTCGCCCGACACGATGCAATGCTGTTCACGGGCAGACTACGCACGGAGCCGAGCGCTTCGGCGGCGCAGGTCTCAGATTTGCGGCAAGAGAAGCTGGCAAATGCGCGCGGTGTCACAGATCGAGTGCGAAATGCCGCCGCGCAGGTGTAGCAAGGCCCGCGACATCAATCAGACCAGCGCGCATATCAGGCTGCCGGAACCCGCACCGGCGGCTTGAGTTTCAGTCGCGCTGCCCGCCTCGCGTAGCGGCGAGCATCGAACGTCAATACCTCGGTGCATGAATCGCTCGCCGCAAGGTGCAGCGCATCCGCGAAGTCGAGCCCGCGGCGGCTGGATCGTAAGGCACTTTCAACCTGCTCGTGATCCTCGACGGTGACGCCAGGCAACGCAAGCAAGTGAGCGAGACAATCCAACACCTTTCCTGCCGGCTGCCCAGCGACGGAATGCAACACCCACTCGAACTCGAGGATCACGGTCTTTGGGACGAAAAGATCACCTGCTGCGAGGAGCTCGGATGCAATACGCGATTGCACGGAGTCATCCTGCAGGTAGTAACGCGCGAGCACGTTGGTATCAACCGCGCGCACGTCTGACCGCCTTCTTCATTGCCAATCCGCCGTGCATGTGCCCGATCGGGATTCGTTGGCCCCGATACTTCAGTATCTCTGGCCCTTCCTCCACACGCGAAGGGGATCGGTTTGTGACGAGCTTGAGCCGGGCGCCACCACCTTCCAGGTTGAATTCGACCCGGCTTCCGGGTCTGATGCCCAACGCTTGTCGCACCCGCTTGGGAATGGTCACCTGACCCTTGCTCGTGACTGATACGCCCGCCATGACGCCGCACCCCTGAGTAATACCGTGTAAGGATTCTATCAGTCCCCGGCACGCTTGATCTCGACAAGCGTTCCGGTGACCGCAAAGTGAATCCATCCACCCACGGCTGGCATTCCTGCGGCTTCGAGAGCTCGCCGATACACCGCGAGCTGGCCCGAATGCGCGAGCGCCTCGTCCCGGTATTCGGCTCGCGGCCGTGGAGACGATTTGTGGTCGATCACGATCCATCCCCTGTCCGTCTGAACCAACACGTCGATCCACCCGCGCACCACGCGCCCGTCGGGTAGGACGTGCGTGATCGGGTACTCGCAGAGGATTCGCCGGGGTGCGAATCGCCGCTCGATCCACTCGCGCAGCCGGTCGGCCGCCGCAAGCGCCGCCTCTGCGTCGAGGATAGTGCCCACTCCGTAGCCTGCGAGTAGTGCCCGAGCCCGCTCGAGCCGATCGTCGCGGTGCGGATTGACGAGCTCCGCTGCGATCAGCGCATGCAGCGCCGTACCGATGGCGGTCATGTCGTCGCCGCGGATCGGAATGCGCTCGCCGAGCGACACGATGTCGCCGACGGCAGCCTCTGCCACCGC
>JBQTHP010000112.1:0-3442 GCA_052389755.1 Gammaproteobacteria bacterium | reverse complement strand
TTTTCACCGAGCGAATATCGTGGAGCGAATGAAAACGTGATCGAGGAGTCCGCCGCCCGACACTCTTCGCTCAGAGCGCCCGTGCGATAAGCTCCTTCATGATCTCGTTCGACCCGCCGTAGATCTTCGCGACGCGCGCATCGACGTACAGCCGCGAGATCGGATACTCGCGCATGTAGCCGTAGCCGCCGTGCAGCTGCAGGCACTCGTCGACGACGTCGCACTGCTTCTGCGTGCACCACCACTTCGCCATCGACGCCGTCGCGGTGTCGAGCGCGCCCGTCGCGTGACGCCCGATGCAGTCGTCGATGAACACGCGCGCGATGTGCGCCTCGGTCGCGCACTCGGCGAGCTTGAAGCGGGTGTTCTGCATCTCCATGAGGAGCTTCCCGAACGCCTTGCGGCCCTTCACGTACTCCGCGGTCAGCTCGACGGCGCGCTCCATGCCTGCGAGCGCCTGAATCGCGACGATGAGACGCTCCTGCGGCAGCTGCTGCATCAGCTGGACGAAGCCTTGCCCCTCGATCCCGCCGAGCAGATTCGCGGCCGGCACCTGGGCACCGTCGAAGAACAGCTCCGCGGTGTCCTGGCCGTGCATGCCGATCTTCTCGAGGATGCGGCCACGGCGAAATCCGGCGAGATCGCGCGTCTCGACCGCGATGAGCGAGATGCCCTTCGCGCCGAGCGACGGATCGGTCTTGGCGACGAGCACGATCAGATCGGCGAGAAAACCGTTCGTGATGAAAGTCTTCGCGCCCTCGATCGCGTAACCGTCGGCCGTACGCGTGGCGCGCGTGCGCACGCCCTGCAGGTCGGAGCCCGCGCCGGGCTCGGACATCGCGATCGCGCCGACGAGCTCGCCGGTCGCGAGCTTCGGCAGCCAGCGTTTCTTCTGTGCCTCGGTGCCGTACGCGAGAACGTAGTGCGCGACGATGCCGCTGTGCACGCCGTTGCCGAAGCTGCTGACGAGCGCCCGAATCTGCTCCTCGTAGATGACCGCCTCATGGCGGAAGTCGCCGCCCGCCCCGCCGTATTCTTCCGGGATGCTCGGACAGAGAAGCCCGGCTGCGCCGGCCTTGGTCCAGAATTCCCGATCGATGTGGTGCTGTGCCTCCCAGCGCCGTTCGTGCGGTACCGCTTCAGCGGCAAAGAAGCGCGCCGCCGCTTCCCGCAGGATCTCGAGCTCCTCGTTCATCCAGGGCGGGCGGTACGCGGTCATGAAAGGGTGCCTCCGTAAATAGGAACGATACTTGCTCGGAGACCCTCAGGCCACCGGGGAAAAAAACGGTATGCAGCAGACCGCAGTAGTCTTCGACGTCAAGCCGGTGCTCGACGTGCAGACGATCAGGGACCGAGCGCGGCGCCACATCCAGAACGGCGCCGTCACGCCCAATTACGGAGTGGACAGGGACGTAGTACTGCGGCTGTTGAACGATGCGCTCGCCACCGAGATCGTCTCCGTGTTGAGCTACAAGCGGCAATACTTCATGGCCAAGATGTCGGGATCGCCGAACCTCGTCGCGACGCTCCTCGAGCACGGCGCGCAGGATCAGTTGCATGCCGACCGGCTCGCCGAGCGGATCTTGCAGCTCGGCGGCACGCCGGATTTTTCGCCGGTCGGGCTCGCGGAGCGCAGCCACACGGAGTACGCGGAAGGCAACCGGCTCGCCGAGATCGTGCGCGATGCCCTCGTCACGGAGCGAGTTGCGGTCGAAAGCTATCGCGAAATGGTCCGCTACGTCGGCGACGGCGATCCCACGACGCGCCGGCTGCTCGAGGACCTGCTCGCCGTGCAGGAGCAGCACGCGCGCAACCTCCTGAGCCTGGTCGAAGAGGTTTCACTGCATGAGGCCTCGCGCGCGATGCGCAACCTCGCCTGATCCGACCTGCTCGCTCCAATACGACGACGCCGCGCCGAGACTGAAGCGCGAGCGCAAGCGCCGGCACGGATATTGCGATCGCCGAGAGCCGGCCGGCGCGTCGACGAAAGGAAAACACCATGCTGGAAAACACCACGGCGAGCGGTGCCGCGCTGGCGGACGACTTGCGCAACGTCGTCGCCCAGGCGGAGGAGTTGCTGCAGGCGATCGGCGACGACGGCGATGCGGCGACGGCGGCACTGCGCGAACGCGTGTACTCGAGCGCTGCCGGACTCGCTCGCGAGACTGCGCGAGCTCTCAGTGAACGTGCCGCAGGCCGAGGAGGCGCCGTCGCGCGCGGGCGCCTTGACGGCCGAGCGCCTCAGGGTGGCCTCGAACATCGTGCGCGCCTACGACCAGTCGGGCGACCGGAGCGCGGCGATCGCCATGATGCAGAAGGGCGAGGACCGCCGTCTCATGGACGCGCTGCGGGCCGAGCTCGCAACGCTCGACGCGCTGACGCACGCGGAGCTCGACGAGCTGCACAGCGAACGCATCTCCGCGGCTCGCTGGTCGCGCGCACGGCTGCTCGTCATGACCCTGCTCAGTCTCGGGCTGCTGCTCATGCTCACGCGCCAGTTCGCGGTGAGGGCGTTTCGCCAGGAGCGGCGGCGCTTCGCGGCCGAGCAGGAAGCGAGGGTGCTCGAAACGCTGGTCGCCGCCCGTACGCGCGAGCTCTCGCAGCTGTCGACCCACCTGCGGGAGTTCGCGGAGAAGGAAAAGTCGGAGCTCGCACACGATCTGCACGATGAGCTCGGCGGCCTGCTCACGGCCGCAAAAATGGATCTCGCCTGGCTGCAGGGCAGACTCGGCGAGACGGCAAGCCTTCAGTGTCTGGCGCAGCTCGGGCAGGCGCTCGATGAAGCGATGGACGTGAAGCGGCGCGTCGTCGAGAACCTGCACCCTTCCCTTCTCGATCACTTCGGCCTCGCGACCGCGTTGCACGCCTACTTCGACGCCGCATGCCGCAAGACAACGCTCGCATGCGAGCTCGAGATCGACGATACCCTGGATGAACGCGTGCCGAAGGACACGGCGATCGCGCTCTTCCGCGTGGTGCAGGAAGGGTTCACCAACGTCGTGCGGCACGCGCAGGCGACGAGCGTGCGCGTGGAGCTCAGGCGCGAGCCCACACGCTACGTGTTCTCGATCCGCGACGATGGCTGCGGCTTCGATCCGGCCTCGTCGACGTTTCGGGCATCACACGGCATCACCGGCATGCGCCACCGCATCCGCGCGCTGGGCGGCCGCCTCGGCATCGACTCCGCTCCAGGGCGCGGCACGCTGCTTCATGCCGAGGTGCCGCGCACCGGCACCGCTCAGGCGCCGGTGGCGGAAGCCTATTTCGAGCGTGCGTCCGCGACGAGCGGTTTGAGCAGCGCGATGTCGCGCATCTTGTCGAGAAAGTAATCGGCGCCCGCGGCGAAGCAGTGGTCGCGCACGAAATCATCACCACGACGCCGTTGCCCTCCGCGAGCTCGATATCGACGACGAGAACGTCGTAGAGCGCTTCCTGCAGCTGC
>JBQTHP010000111.1:0-6604 GCA_052389755.1 Gammaproteobacteria bacterium | reverse complement strand
GCCCCCGCGCCCCATCGCTTGCTGGACGCGGTCGCGGTCGACCGGATCAAGAATATCGTCGCCGGAATCGCACGCCCACGCCTCGAGCGCGTACTGATCGTATGCAGTGACGAACACGACTAGCGGGCGCTGCGTTTTCAGTCGCTGCAGCACGCCGAATCCGTTCGCGCCGCGCATCTGCACGTCGAGCAGCAGGAGGTCCGGCTTCACGGCTTCGACCTGCTGGACCGCCTCGAGTCCGTGCGAGGCCTCGCCAACCACCGCAAGATCGGGCTCGAGGGCGCAGAGCTCGCGAAGGCGCTCGCGCGCGTAGGGTTCGTCGTCGATGATGACAGCTCGAATGCTCATGAGATCGTCGTCCAGGGTATGCGCACGCGCGCGAGCACGGAGCCGTCCGTCTCGCGCGTGAGCTCGAATTCATGGTCGGTGCCGTAGAGCGTCTCGAGCCGCTCGCGCGTGTTGCCGAGCCCCACACCCAGTTTCACCGCGGCCCCGGGCGGCTCGGCGGCCGAGTTGCGCACCGAAAGCTCCACGCCGTCGGACGCGCGCTGGATGCGCACGTCAACGTGCACCCGATCGTGGTCCGCGGCCACGCCGTGCATCACCGCATTCTCGGCGAGCGGCTGCAGCAGCAGGCTCGGCACCGCGGCGTGCTCGACCTCGCGGTCGACCCATACGTTGTAGGTCAGCCGGTCCTGGAAGCGAAGTTGCTGGATGTCGAGATAGTTACGGATGAAGTCGGCCTCGCGCGCAGCGGGGCTCAAGTCCGACTCGCCGTCGCGCAGCGTGCGGCGCAGAAGGTCGCTCAGGCGCACGAGCATCTGCTCGGCGACGGCGGGACGGGAGCCGATCAGCGAGACCGCGGCGTTCAGACTGTTGAAGAGAAAATGCGGGTTCAGCTGCATCCGCAGCGCCTGCAGGCGCGAGCGCGTGAATGCCGAGCGCAGGTTCGCGGCCCGCAGCTTCTGGTGCTTGACCTCGCGATAGTTCTTCACGCCCAGCAGGATCGCGAGCCCGAACACGTAGGACAGCAGGAAGTCCGAGCCGGTGGAGACCCACAGGTCGAGCGACATGCGCCAGCCGAAAACCGAATCGACCAGCTCCTGCATGAGCGTCCAGTCGCCGCTGCTCGCGGCCACCACGGTGACGAGCACCGGCCGCGCGATCAGCGCGAACGCCAGCGCCATCGTCGCGTGCAGCGCGACCGCCCGCACGCGACCGCGCTCCGGCCAGCCGATCGCGAGCGCCCAGCGATAGAAGAGAACGAGCAGCGGCAGCAGCACAGCGTGCTGGACGAGCCGCAGGTGCGCCGGCGCGATGATGATCCCGGGATTGCCCGCGGTCATCATCATGAAGACCACGGTGCGCATGAGCGCGAGGTAGATCCAGAAAGGAATCGTCACCGCGAGCACGAGCCGCCACGTCTCGCGCTCCGACGGCAGCGTCTCGTCGGCAATCGCGGCGTCGAGCTCCGCCGTGTCGGCCGCCGTCGCGCTCATCAGGGCTATTCGCCGGGTTTGGGGACTCGACGGCATGATGCGCGCGGGTCCGATCGCCCGCAACCGAGCTGCGCGCGCACGCACAGGAATGAAGGCCGCGGCTGGAATTCGATTGGCTGAAGGTCCCCAGTCAGCCAACCTTTTGCAGGAGGAACCCGACCGCGGCCTCCATGCCTGTGCAGGCGATGCGCTTGCGTCCCGATTCACCCGCTAAAGATGCGATTTCCGCGCGAAGCGTTGCAATCGCGTTGCGACCAGGGGACGAGGAGGCGCGACGGACGCTGACAAGCGGGGGCGCGGCAGGCGATCCCCGGGGGAACGCGCCGGCGGGTTCGGGACGAGACGCTCTGTACGCGGGACGAATCGTCAGGCGCGGCGGTGCAGCGCGGCGATCTATTTGCGCCAGAACGCGGGAGTAAGGAGCACGAGGACGCTGAAGATCTCGAGACGGCCGAGCAGCATCGCGATCGTGCAAACCCATGTCTGCACAACGGTGAGTTTCTGGAAATTGGTCGAGGGCCCCACCGCCCCCAGGCCCGGACCCATGTTGTTGACCGAGCTCACCACGGCGCTGACGGACGAGATGAAGTCGAGGCCGGTCAAGAGGAGCGCGAAGGTGAGGGTCACGACGGTCATGAAGTACAGAAAGATGAACGCAAGTACCGAGTCGCCGACGCGATCCGGGACGGTCTTGCCTCCAACGCGAACGGGCCAGATCGCGTTCGGGTGCACGAGCAGCTTGAGCTCGCGCCCGGCCTGGCGCGCGAGCAGCAGCGTGCGAAACATCTTGATCCCTCCGCCGGTCGAGCCGGTGCTGCAGACGATGCAGGAGAGAAACAGCATCCAGACCGGCGCGAAGACCGGCCAGGTTTCGTAGTTCGTCGACACGAATCCGGTGGTCGTCGCGATCGAAACGACGTTGAACGCCGCCTGTCGCAGCGCCGTGCCGGCATCGTCGTAAGTGCCGCTGGCATAGAGCAGCAGCGCGACACCCAGCGTGCTCACCGTGAGAAACAGCACGACCGCCTTTGCCTCCGGATCCTGCATGTACGGTTTCAGGCTGAGCCGGCGCAGCGCCACGAAGTGGCGCGCGAAGCTCAGCGACGCGACCACCATGAGCGCGATGAGCACGATCTCGACGGCGCGCGAATCGAAGTACTCGATGCTGATGTCGTGAGTAGAGAAGCCGCCGAGTGCCACCGCCGAGAAGGCGTGGCACATGGCGTCGAACCAGCTCATGCCGCATGCTTTCAGCGCGACGATGCCCACCACCGTGATGACCATGTAGGCGAGCCACAGCGCCTTGGCGGTCTCCGTGATGCGCGGCGTGAGCTTCTCATCCTTCACGGGGCCGGGCATCTCGGCCTTCACGAGCTGCATGCCGCCGACGCCGAGAAGCGGCAGGATCGCGACGGCAAGCACAATGATGCCCATGCCGCCGAGCCAGTGCAGCTGATGCCGCCAGAGGTTGATGGACGGCGGCAACTTGTCCAGGCCGGCGAGCACTGTCGAACCGGTGGTCGTGAGGCCCGAAATCGCTTCGAAGTACGCGTCCGTGAAGCTGAGATCCGGCAGGGTCAGAAGCAGCGGGATCGAGGCGGACAGAGAGGTGAGCGCCCACGCCAGCGTGACCAGCAGGAACCCGTCGCGCGGCTTGAGCTCGCGCGCATGCCGCCGGGTCGCCGCGGCGATGAGCAATCCGACCGCCGAGCTCACGACCGCTGCGATGACGAACTTCTCGAGCTGGCCGTCGCGGTAAAGAAGAGAACACGCGATCGGCATGACGTACGTCATGCCGAAGACGGCGAGCAACAGCCCGAGAACGTGTGCGACCCCAAGCACGGGAGGCGGACCTGCGGCTGATCAGCGCCGCGCGCTGCCGACGAACAGCCGCTCCACCGCCTCGACGTGCCGGCGGTCGGAGATGAACACGATCACGTGGTCGCCCTCGCGGATCTCCGTATCGTGATGCGCCATGATCACGTCGTCGCCGCGCACGATCGAGCCGATCGATGCGCCTTCCGGCAGCGGGATCTCCCCGACGCGCCGGCCGACGCACCGCGAGCTGCGCTCATCCCCGTGCACGATCGCCTCGAGCGCCTCGGCGGCGCCGCGTCGCAACGAATGCACGCGCACGACATCGCCGCGGCGCACGTGCGCGAGCAGCGAGCCGAGGGTGATCGTCTGCGGGGAGATCGCGACGTCGATCGGCCCGCTCTCCATGAGATCGGCGTAGGACGGCCTGTTGATGAGAGCCATGACCTTGTGCGCGCCGAGTCGCTTCGCCAGCATGGCCGAGAGGATGTTCGCTTCTTCCGAGTTCGTGAGCGCGGCGTACACATCGGCGCTGTCGATGTTCTCCTCGACCAGCAGGTCCTCGTCCGCCGCATCCCCGTGCAGCACGATCGCATGCTCGAGCAGCTCTGCCGCGCGCCGCGCGCGCTTCGCGTCGCGCTCGATGATCTTTACCTGGCTCGATTTCTCGAGCCCGCGCGCGACGGCGAGCCCGATGTTGCCCGCGCCGGCCATCACCACGCGCTTGACGGGGTCCTCCTCCTTGCGTAGCTCGCTCATCATGCGGCGCATGTCCTCGCGTGCGGCGAGAAAGAAGACTTCGTCGCCCTCCTGAATCACGGTGTCGCCGTCGGGCGGGATGCCGCGGCCGTCGCGAAAGATCGCGACCACCCGAACCTCGCTCTCCGGCAGATGCTCACGCAGCGTGCGCAGCCGTTGCCCGACGAGGAGCCCGCTCTTGCCGGCGCGCATCCCGACGAGACGGACCTTGCCCTCCGCGAAATCGAGGACCTGCAGCGCGCCGGGATAGCGGATCAGCCGCACGACGTATTCCGTGACGAGCTGCTCCGGGCTGATGAAGACATCGACCGACAATGCCTCGTCGCTGAAGAGCTCCGAGCGACTCGTGTACTCCGCTGCGCGGATGCGGGCGATCTTGGTCGGCGTGCGATACAGCGTGTACGCCACTTCGCACGCCATCATGTTGACCTCGTCGCTGCTCGTGAGCGCGACGAGGATCTCGGCTTCCGCCGCGCCGGCGGCCTCGAGGACCGACGGAAACGAAGCGTTGCCGACGACGGTGCGGATGTCGAGACGATCCTGCAGGTCGCGCAGCAGATCTTCGTTCACGTCGACGACAGTGACCTCGTTCGCCTCTTCGCGCGCGAGCTGATACGCCGCCGTGCGACCGACCTGACCGGCGCCGAGGATGACGATCTTCATGGAGAGGCTGAAGCCTTCAGCCTTCGGCCGTCGGCCCTTCTCCTCACATCGGCTCCAGATTCGCGTACTGCAACATCAACCACTTCGTACCCTGCCTTTCGAAACTCACCTGGACGCGGGCATGCGGACCGTTGCCTTCGACGTTGAGCACCACGCCCTCGCCGAACTTGCCGTGTCGCACGCGTGCGCCGAGGCGCATGCCGGGCGCCGCGGGCTCTTCTGGTGAGCGGAACCGCCCGCCGGAGACCGCCGGCCGCGACAACTGGATGCGCGGCCGCACTTCCTCGATGAGCTCGCCCGGTACTTCCTCGATGAATCGCGACGGCGCCCCGTAGCTGTCGACCCCATGCAGTCGCCGCTGCTCGGCGTAGGTGAGATAGAGCTCTCGCATCGCGCGGGTCATGCCGACGTAGCAGAGGCGTCGCTCCTCCTCGAGTCCGTCGATGTCCGTCACGGAGCGCTGGTGCGGAAAGAGCCCGTCCTCCATGCCGGCGAGGAACACGATCGGAAACTCGAGGCCCTTCGCCGAGTGCAGCGTCATCATCTGCACACAGTCTTCCCAGGCATCCGCCTGGCCCTCGCCCGATTCGAGCACGGCGTGCGCCAGGAACGCCTGCAACGGCGGCATCTCGCCGGTCTCGCCTTCGGGCTCGAAGCCGCGTGCCGCGCTCACGAGCTCGAGGAGGTTCTCGACCCGCGCCTCGCCGCGCTCGGCGGCCTTCTCGCGCTTGTGATGCTCGATGAGGCCGCTGCCGGTCAGAACGTGATCGACCTGCTCGTGCAGAGGAAGCTCGTGCGTCTCGTGAGCCAGGCGTTCGATCAGCGCCATGAACCCGTGCACCGCGGTGGCGGCCTTCGGGCCGAGCGCGTCGCTCGCGATGCACGCCGCCGCCGCTTCCCACAGCGAGGTGCCCGCGCCCTTCGCGTGCTCGCGAATCGCATCGAGGCTGCGGGTGCCGACGCCGCGCGTCGGCAGGTTCACGACGCGCTCGAACGAAGGGTCGTCCTGGCGGTTGGCAATCAGGCGCAGGTACGCGAGCGCATCCTTGATCTCCGCACGTTCGAAGAATCGCAGGCCGCCATACACGCGATAGGGCATGCGAGCCGAGAGGAACGCCTCTTCGAACGCGCGCGACTGCGCGTTCGAGCGGTAGAGGATCGCGGTCTCCCTGCGGCTGCCGCCGCGCGAGGTCCAGGCGCGGATGCGCTGCAGGACGAAGTCCGCCTCGTCGCGCTCGTTGAAGGCGCGGTAAAGATGGATCGGCTCGCCTTCGCTGCCGCTCGTCCACAGATTCTTGCCGAGCCGGCTCGCGTTGTTCGTGATGAGCGCGTTCGCGGCGTCGAGGATCGTCGCGGTCGAGCGGTAGTTCTGCTCCAGGCGGTAGAGCTTCGCCTGCGCGTAGTCCTTGCGGAACTGCTGCAGGTTCTCGACCCGTGCTCCGCGAAAGCGGTATATCGACTGATCATCGTCCCCGACTGCGAACGGCGCGCCCTCGCCGCCGACGAGCAGCTTCATCCACGCGTACTGGATCGCGTTGGTATCCTGAAATTCGTCCACCAGCACGTGCCGGAATCTCGAACGATAGTGACGCAGCAGCTCGGGCTGGTCGCGCCACATCTCGTACGCGCGCAGCAGCAGCTCCGCGAAGTCGACGACGCCGGCGCGAGCGCACACTTCTTCGTAGTCGGCGTACAGCTTGATGAGCTGCCGTCGGGTGGGATCGTTGCCGTCCTTGAGCGCCGCGGGTCGCAAGCCCTCGTCCTTGCTGGCATTGATGAAATACTGGATCTCGCGCGGCACCCAGCGCGACTCGTCCAGATTCTGCGCCTTGAGCATCTTCCGGATCAGGCGCAGCTGATCCTCGGAG
>JBQTHP010000110.1:0-10887 GCA_052389755.1 Gammaproteobacteria bacterium | reverse complement strand
GTGTGGGCGTTCCGGGAGGTCTTGCTCGTCCACCCGGGGGGGTGGGTCTCGGTCGCGGGTTATCGTCTCGCCCCGCTGTACCGCGCCATCCCAGATCCGCGGCGCGCCCCCCCGGCTCCGCTCCTCGTTTACTCGCGTCCGCACGGCGACGGACCAGTCGAGCGTGGACGCTCGTGCGCCCGGCGCGTGTTGAAGGGTCTGCGCGATCGCATTAGGGCGGGCGCCGAGCGCGGGCCGCTGGCGCGTTTCGGGCTTAAGACGTGCCGGCCCGCGCGAGGGAACATCCCGTCAGGGATGCAACCGACCAGCGATCGCGCAGGGCCTTCAACGCGCGTCGGTCGCGCACGCGTCTTCGCTCTTCTGTTCCTCTTTTCTTTCTGCGCCTGATCAGCGCGGCGGTACGCGACGCGAGCTGACGGCCACGACGCGCGGGCCGTCGCGCTCGTCTTCGGCCGCGTCATCGCCCGCCTCGACCACTTTGCGGACGCGCGCGATCGCCTGCTGCGCTTCGCGCAGCGCAGTCTGTGCATCCACCGGGCGCGCGATGAGATAACCCTGCACGGTCACCGGTCCGCACTTCGACAGGAACCGCAGCTGCCCTTCGCGCTCGACTCCTTCCGCCACGACCTGCAGGCCAAGGCCGTGGCAGAGCGCGATGATCGAACGCGCGATCGCCGCAGAGCGCGGGTTCGTGTCGACGGATTCGACGAGCATGCGGTCGAGCTTCACGCGCGAGATCGGCAACTGCTCAAGCGAGGTGAGCGAGGAGTAGCCAATGCCGAAGTCATCGAGCGCGATCGTAATGCCGAGCCCGCGCAGGCGACGCAGCGTGTCGATCGTCAGCGCTCCGGTCTGAAGCACGGTCTCGGTGAGCTCGAGCTCGAGCGCGCTCGGCGGCAGGCCGGTGACGTCGAGCGCCTTCATCACGTGATCGACGAAGGAGCGCTCGAGGAGCTGCAGCGGGGAGACGTTGATCGCGACGCCGACGCGATGCCAGCCCTGCGCACGCCACGCCGCGGCGGTCGACGTCGCCGAGCGCAGCAGCCACTCGGTGAGCTCGTGGATGAGACCCGTCTTCTCGGCGATGTGGATGAATTCGGTCGCGGTCGCGATCGACCCGTCGGACTTGCGCCAGCGCAGCAGTGCCTCGACGTGCGCCGACTCGAACGTGTGCAGCGCCACCTGCGGTTGATACATCAGCATCAGCTCGCCCGCCTCGACGGCGCGCCGCAGCGCCTGTTCGAGCCGGAAGCCGTGCGCCGCGGCGTCGTAGAGCGCCGGGCTGTAGAGCGTGAAGCGATTGCGGCCCAGGTCTTTCGCGCGGAAGAGCGCGACGTCGGCGGCGCGCAGGAGGGCGTTCGGATCGGAGGCGTGGTCGGGATACAGGCTCGCACCGACGCTCGCGCTCGTCGTGAGCACGCGGCCGTCCACGCGCAGCGGCTGCTGCACGCTCGCCACGAGCTGCGCGGCACGCGCGCTGACCTCTTCGGGCTCGCCGACGTCCTCGATCAGCACCGTGAACTCATCACCGCCCAGGCGCGCGAGGAACATGTCGTCGCCGCTACTGAGCCTTAGCCGATCTGCGATCGCCTGCAACACCCGGTCGCCGAAGTTGTGCCCGAGCGTGTCGTTGATCGACTTGAAGTTGTCCAGGTCGATGAACAGGAGTGCCACGCGCCGCCCCGAACCGGACGCGCGTTCGAGCGCGGTGGTCAGACGACCGGTGAGCTGCCGCCGGTTCGGCAGCTGCGTGAGGGGATCGTGATGCGCGAGGTGATGCAGCTGGCGGGTACGCTCCTCGACGTGCTGCTCGAGCTCGGCATGCTGCGCGCGCAGCTCGTCCTCGACCGCCGCCACCTTGTCGGCCATCGAGTTGAAGGATTCCGCGAGCTCGTCGATCTCGGCCGACCCGCCCCGCGGTGCGCGGGCGGTGCGATCTCCGAGCGCAAGCTGGCGGGTCGCTGCTTTCAGCCTGCGTACCGGCAGCGTGATGCTCAGCGCGAGCAGCAGCGATACGACCAGTACGACGCCGATGACGGCGATGCTGACCAGCGACAGTGTCCGTTCGTTGTTCTCGGCGGACGTGGCCGCGCGCGCGGCTGCAGCGGTCAGTGCCCGCCGAGCGGGCTCGTCGAGCTCGGCTTGGGCCGCGACGATCAGCGCGGCGCCCTCGTCGAGGAAATCGCGACGCGCCGGACCCTGCGTTCGGTCGAACTCCTCGACGCTGCGGCGCAGCCGTACGGCATGGCGGAAGTCTTCGCGTACCAGATCAAGCCACGCGCGCCCAGGCGAGCGCGACAGCTCCTCGGAATGACGGCGCAGAACCCTAGTGAACTCGCGCTCGTGACGGTCCGCCGTCGCGTGCGGCGCGAGGTGACTGCGCACTGCACTGAGCGCCGCGAACAGCTCCGCGAGGGAACGCCGCGCGAGCACGCGCGACTCGTCGACGGCGAGGCCCGCGGCACCCGCGGACGTGATGCGGCGTCCGATGCCTTCGAGAAGCGTTTGCTGCTCGCGCAGCCCCTCGGCGCGCTTCCCGGCCTGTCCGGCGAGATTCCGTCCGCTCTCGACGTGAAGGTCGATGCGCGTGCGCAGCTCCGGCACGCCGCCAATGCCCGCGAGCTTCGGGTCGGAGTGGAACAGATTCGCCAGCGCCGCGGCGAGCATCTGCGCCGCCTGATCGACGCTCGCGACGTCCGAGATGCGATCGGCGCGCAGGTAGTCGATGACGGCGCGGTCGTACGCCACGAGCTTCTGGATCACGACGCCCGCGCGGCGCGCGAGCGGCTCGTGCTCGGATTGCATGCTCCGCACGGTTCTGACGGCTTCATTCGTCGCCTGCCGCGCGACGTCGTGGCCGCCGAGCAGCACCGTCGCCACCGCGAGGAGGCCGAGTCCGAGGCGACCGCCGATGCCCAGGCGCACGTACCAGCGCCGAGACGACACCAGCTTCCTCAGGCTCCTTTCTATTGTCTTGAGGACGTCGGTCACGCAGGCTCCGTCACGCGACATAAGCTGCGGCACGAGGTCATGCCGAAAAGCATGCCTTTGAAGCGGTCTGCGAAACGTGCGGACGGTCCCAAACGACCGTGTATAAAGCGGTTTTTGGCCAACTGACGTGCATTTCCGCGCGGAGGCTCTCATGTACGCCCGCCTCGGCGTCCTGATTGGAGTCGCGCTCGCGGCGCAGCAGGCGGTTGCGGTCGATGGGCCGCCCACGCTGTTCCAGGACGTGACGCTCGTGGTGCTGCCCGAGGGACGTCTCGATGCTCACCGCGACGTGCTCGTGCGCACGGGCTCACGACGATACGCGGCATGCCCGGCGATGCGTGGCACCTCCAGCTGCGCGACCGGCTCAACCGGAGAAGCGCTCGGACCGCGTCTCTACACCGCGGGTCCTTCACTGAACGGCAACAGCGCGCCGCCTGTCGAGCGCGCGGTGGCGATGGTTCGGGAGCAGGCCGCTGCCGGTTTTGATTTCCTGAAACTGCATCCCGGCTTGAAGCGCTCGGATGACGTCGGCGTGGTCCATGCGTCTTGGACGGCGACGAGACACGCGCCGTGGTAGCCGTGAAGTACAGCGATCTATCCGCAGCCTTCGAATTCGTCGGGTCTGGAGCGCCGATGGAGAACAATGCGTACCTCTCTCTCGACACAGGCAAAATCCATTGGACGTCGGAGCTGTGCTCGATTGATGACGCCTATGAGGCCGAAGCCGGCGAGACGGCGCTGAGAGAGTGGTGCGCGGAAAACGGGATTGAGATCATCGAAGACCGCGACGCGCGAGGGTAAACCCGGTCTTCTGTTTCCGGCCGGAAGACGGAAGACGGAAGGCGGAAGCCGGTCCGGATGGAACTGCCGCAAGGTCGACTTGTTTATACTACGGGCCATGACCGAGCTCGCCGACACCTTCGATTCCGCATTTAGTAAAGCGGTCGATCTGGGCAACAAGATCGCCGACAAGGACAAGGATGCGGACCTGTGGGACATCGCCGACGGCCTGCTGGCGGGGGCGCTGCAGTACTGGCTCTATTCGCGCCAGCCGTGCGGGGATCCGCGCTGCCAGGATTGCATGCCGATCAGCACCGCCGCCGGCCGCATGGCCGAGCTCAAGCGGCTGGTCGACCAGCTCGCGACCGAGAGCGAATACTTCCACACGCCGACCGACGCGAACGCCGGTCGCGCCTGACGGAATAGTCGGGCAGGCTCCTAGACTGCCGCGCTCTTCGTCTGCGCCGGCTGCGCGGCTTCTTCGAGCGCCTGCTCGAAGAGGTGGAAGCCTTCCTTCAACTGCGCATCCGGAATCGTGAGCGGCGCGAGAAAGCGGATCACGTTCGAATACAGCCCGCACGACAGCAGGATGAGGCCGCGACGGCCCGCCGCCTGAACGATCGCCTTCGTGAGATCGGCGTCCGGCGCGTCGGGGCGTCGGTTCTTCACGAGCTCTACGGCCACCATCGCGCCGAGGCCACGGACTTCCCCGATGCAGGGGAAGCGCGCCTGCAGGCCCTTCAGGCGCGAGGTCATGAAATGCCCGATCCGCTGCGCGCGCTCGGCGAGGCGCTCTTCGCGGATCACCTCGAGCACGGCGAGTCCGGCGGCGCACGCGAGCGGCGAGCCCGCGAAGGTCCCGCCGAGGCCGCCCGGACCGGGAGCATCCATGATCGCGGCTTTGCCGATCACCGCCGAGAGCGGCACACCGCCCGCGACGCTCTTCGCGATCGTCATGAGATCGGGCTCGACGCCCGAATGCTCGATCGCGAACATCCGGCCGGTGCGCGCGAAGCCGCTCTGAATCTCGTCCGCGATGAGCACGATGCCGTGCTCGTCGCACACCGCGCGCAGGCGGCGCAGCAGCTCGGGCGGCGCGATGTAGAAGCCGCCTTCGCCGAGCACCGGCTCGATGATGATCGCCGCGACGCGCGCCGGATCGACGTCGGCCTTGAAGAGCTCCGCGAGCGCGTTCATCGCATCATCGACGGTCACGCCGTGAAAGGCCGTCGGGAAGGGCAGGTGAAATACCTCCGGCAGCATCGGCCCGAAGCCGACCTTGTATGGCTGCACCTTGCCCGTGAGGCTGATGCACGCGAGCGTGCGGCCGTGGAATCCGCCGGTGAAGGCGATGACGGCGGAGCGCTTAGTATGGAAGCGCGCGATCTTGATGGCATTCTCGACCGCTTCCGCGCCGGTGGTGAGGAAGATCGTCTTCTTCGGCGTGGTCCCCGGCGCTGCGGCGTTCAAGCCTTCCGCGAGCGCGACGTAGCCCTCGTACGGCGTGACCTGGAAGCACGCGTGCGTGAGCTTCTCGAGCTGCGCGGCGATCGCGTCCTTGATCTTCGGATGCACGTGCCCCGTGTTGAGCACCGCAATGCCGCTCGCGAAGTCGACGTAGCGGGTGCCTTCGACGTCCCACAGCTCGGCATTGACCGCGCGCTCGGCGTACACCGCCAGCGAGTTCGACACGCCACGCGGCACGGCGGCCGCGCGGCGCTCGTGCAGTTCGCGATTCGAGCTCATGCCAAACGGTGTCGCGCGATGGGCAGGGAGCGCACGCGCCGGTTGGTCGCTATGTAGAGGGCGTTGCAGACCGCGGGAGCCACGAGCGCGGTGGCCGGCTCCCCGATTCCGCCCGGCTCCTCGCCGCTGTCGAGGATGTGCGTATCGATTCGGGGTGCCTCGTTCAGGCGCATCAGGCGATAGGTGTCGAAATTGGTCTGCTGCACGCGTCCGCCCTGCACGTTGATCTCGCCCCACAGCGCGGCCGTGAGACCGTAGATCACCGAGCTTTCGACCTGCGCGTTGACCGTGTCGGGGTTCACCACCTGGCCGCAGTCGAGCGCGCAGGTGATCTTGTGCACCTTCGGGATGCCATTCTCGATCGAGACCTCCGCGACCTGTGCCATATAGGTGCCGTAGCCCTCCATGAGCGCGACGCCCTGGTAGCGTCCTTTGGGCGGGGACCCGTAGCCCGCCTCGCGCGCCGCGAGGCGCAACACGCCGCGGTAGCGCGGCTGCTTCTCGAGCAGGCTCATGCGGAACTCGAGCGGGTCCTTGTTCACCGCATGGGCGAGCTCGTCCATGAAGCTCTCCACGACGAAGCAATTGAGCGCGTGGCTCACCGAGCGCGAGTAACCGACGTTGATGCCGATCTCGTGCCGCACGTAGTCGACGAGAAGGTTCGGGACGTCGTACGGGTAGTTTGCGGCGGCTTCGACCGCGAACGGGTCGATCGCGTTCTCGACGACCGACGGGAACATGCGTGCCGTGATCGACGGACTGACGATGCGATGCCTCCACGCCATGAGCCTGCCGTCGCTGCGATCGAGTGCAGCCGATACGCGATGAAACGCGGGCGGCCGGTAAGCGTCGTGCGTCGTGTCGTCCTCGCGCGTCCACAGCAGTTTCACCGGCTTGCCGACGGCTTTCGAGGCTTCCACGGCGGCCGGAATGAAATCGACTTCGAGCCGCCTGCCGAACCCGCCGCCGAGGAAGGTGGTGTGCACTCGCACCTGCTCGGGTGTAAGGCCCGCTGCCTGTGCAGCCGCGCTCTGCGCCATGAGCTGTGCCTGCGTCGGCACGTGGATGTCGCACCCGTCGGCCTTCACGTCCGCAGTGCAGTTCTGCGGCTCGAGCGTCGCGTGCGCGAGCAGCGGGGATTCGTACTCCTGGCTGATGACGCGCGCGGACGACTGCAGCCACGCGTTCGTATCGCCTGCTTCCTTGGCGACCTTGCCGTTCGTCGCGGCAGCCCGCTTCAGGCCCCGTGAGATGGCCGCATCGTTGAGCCCAACGTTCGGGCCTGCGTCCCACTGGATCTTGACGGCATCGCGCGCCTTGCGCGCCTGCCACCACGAATCGGCGACCACGGCGATGCCCGTAGTGGTCTGCACGACGGCTTTGACGCCCGGCATCGCCTTCGCGGCCTCGCCGTCGAAGCTCGCTGCTTTTCCGCCGAGCACCGGCGGCTGCGCGAGCGCGGCATACAGCATGTCGGGAAGACGCACGTCGATGCCGAATTGCGCCGAGCCGTCCACCTTCGCCGGCGTGTCGAGGCGCTTCATCGGCTTGCCGATGACGCGGAAGTTTCCCGGGTCCTTGAGGTTCACATCCTTCGGAACCGGAAGCTTCGAGGCTGCCTCGGCCACCTGGCCGAACGTCAACTTCTTGCCGCGCGGCGACTGGATCACCCCGTCCTGCACGCGGATGCCCGAGATCGGGCTGCGCCATTCCTTCGCGGCCGCCGTGACGAGCATGCGACGCGCCTGCGCGCCGGCCGTGCGCAGCTTCGTCCACGCGTCGCGGACGCTGGTGCTGCCGCCGGTGATCTGCGTGCCGAGCATGTTGTTGATGTATGCCACACCCGCCGGTGCGAACTCGACCTTGATTCGAGGGACTCTCACGCCGAGCTCTTCGGCGAGGATCATCGGCAGCGCCGTGTACACGCCCTGGCCCATCTCGGAGCGGTCGCACAGAAAGGTGATCGAGTTGTCGGTGCCGATGCGCAGCCACGCGTTGGCCTCGATGATCTTCTTCTCACCGCCGGTCGGCTCCTTCTTGCTGCACCCGGGCAGATACAGCCCGATGACCAGGCCGCCGGAGACGGCCGCCGATCCCTTCAGGAAATCACGACGGGCGAGACTCATTGGCATCCCCCTTCAGTTGAGCGGCTCGGTGGATCGCGGCGCGGATGCGCTGGTACGTGCCGCAGCGGCAGAGATTGCCGGACATCGCCTCATCGATGTCGGCGTCCGTGGGCTTGGGTTTCTTCGCGAGCAGCGCCACGGCGGACATGATCTGACCGGACTGGCAATACCCGCACTGCGGGACATCGAGCTCGATCCAGGCTTTCTGGACCGGGTGGCTGCGGTCGGCCGACAGGCCCTCGATCGTCGTGATCTTCTTGCCGGCGACCGCGCTGACCGGCGTGACGCACGAGCGCGTCGGCTCGCCGTCGAGATGCACGGTGCAGGCGCCGCAGAGCGCCGCGCCGCAGCCGAATTTCGTGCCGGTGAGGCCGAGCGTGTCCCGCAGCACCCAGAGCAGCGGAGTCTCCGGGTCGACGTCGGCCTGCCTGTCCTTGCCGTTGACGTTGAGCGTGATCATGGTTTTATCGGCTCCGTGGGCGCGGAAACGTACTAACTATAAGCTGCCCGCGGGTGGTGAGGCACGCCGGCCGCTTCCTGTCGCTTGCTGCTAGAATTCGCGGCCCTTTGTACCCGTGCCGAACCTCTGCCCGTGACTGCTTTGCCTTCATCCGACCACGACGCGATCCGCACCGACGTTCTCATCATCGGCGCGGGGCCGTGCGGCCTCTTCCAGGTGTTCGAGCTCGGGCTGCTCGGGATCGGTGCGCACGTCGTCGATTCGCTCAAGAGCGCGGGCGGACAGTGTGCGGAGCTGTACCCCGACAAGCCGATCTACGACATCCCCGCGCTGCCGGTGTGCGGCGCCCAGGAGCTCGTCGATCGGCTGATGCAGCAGATCCGCCCGTTCAATGCCCACTTGCACCTCGGCCAGGAAGTCACGGAGCTCGCGCCCCTCGAGGGCGGCCGTTTCCGCGTGCGCACCGCCGCCGGGACGACGTTCGATTGCGGTGCGGTCGTCATCGCGGCGGGCGTCGGTTCGTTCCAGCCGCGGCGCATCGGCGTTGCAGGCGCCGAGGCGTTCGAGGGTTCGCGCATCCACTATCGCGTGAAGAGCGCCGCCGACTTTTACGGCCGGCGGCTCGTCATCTTCGGCGGCGGCGACTCCGCGCTCGACTGGACGCTCGACTTCGCGCCCAAAGCGCAGAGTCTGACGCTCGTGCATCGGCGCGCGGAGTTTCGCGCGGCGCCGGCGTCCGTGGCGAGGATGCGCGAGCTCGTGGCGGCGGGCCGCATGCGCTTCATCCAGGGGCTCGCCGATGGCCTCGTCACCGAGGGTGATGCCCTGCGCGGGGTTCGCGTCAAGGCGTCCGGCGGTGAGATGCACACGCTCGAAGCCGATCACCTGCTCGCGTTTTTCGGTCTGCATCCGAAGCTCGGACCGATCGCGGAGTGGGGCATCGCGCTCGAGAAGAAGGCCCTTCACGTCGACACCGAGAAATTTCAGACGAGCGTACCCGGCATCTTCGCGGTCGGCGACATCAGCACGTATCCTGGCAAGAAGAAGCTGATCCTCTCGGGTTTTCACGAGGCGGCCCTTGCGGCCTTCGCGATTCAGCACCATCTTTACCCGGACAAGAAGCAGTTCCTGCAGTACACGACCACGAGCCCGATCATGCACAAGCGGCTCGGCGTCACCGGGAGCTGATTCAGGTCTGGTTCATCACAAGGAGTTCAGGATGATTCGCATGCGAAACACGCTACTGGCAGCGGCAGTTATCGGTGTCACTCAGGCATTGTTCGTGGGTTCCCCGGCAGAGGCTGCGCCGAAGGTCTGCAAGCTCGAGATCGCCGGCAACGATCTCATGCAGTACGACAAGAAGGAGCTCGCGGTCGCCGGCGACTGCACCGAAGTGGAGCTCACGCTCAAACACACGGGCAAGCTGCCGGCGCAGTCGATGGGTCACAACTGGGTGCTCGTCAACACGGCCGACGTCAACGCCGTCTCGAGCGCCGGCATGGCCGCGGGTCTCAAGGAGAACTACGTACCGCCCAATGACAAGCGCGTGCTCGCGACTACGAAAGTGGTCGGGGGCGGCGAGTCGACCACGATCAAGTTCGGGACGGCAGCGCTGAAGAAGGGTGAGGCGTACACGTATCTCTGCACTTTCCCCGGCCACAGCGCGCTCATGAAGGGCAAGCTCACGTTCGGTTGACCCCGGTTCGCCGGATGGACAAGCGCATCGCCGACCTGCTCGCGCTTCTCGAGCTCGAGCCGCTCGAAGTGAACCTCTTTCGCGGCGCGAGCCGCGATATCGGCGTACCGCAGGTGTTCGGCGGGCAGGTTCTCGGGCAAGCGCTGGTCGCCGCGTCGAAGACGGTGGAGGGCCGCATCGTGCATTCGCTGCATGCGTACTTCCTGCGGCGCGGGGACTGCAACGCACCGATCGTCTACAGCGTCGATCGCAGTCGCGACGGTCGCAGTTTCTCGAGCCGGCGCGTCGTCGCCATCCAGCACGGCGAGCAGATCTTCAACATGGCTGCCTCGTTCCAGGTCACCGAGGCAGGCTTCGACCACCAGAGCTCGATGCCGCAGGTGCCGCCGCCCGAGCAGCTGCCCGACTCGTCGAAGCCGCGGCGCGAGCTGCTGGAACGGCTTCCCGAGGCGCGCCGGCTGCTCCTCGCGGCACCGCGGCCGTTCGAGTTCCGCATGGTCGAGCCGTACGAGCTGCTCGCGTCACGCAAGAGCCCGGCGATACGGCACGTGTGGTTTCGCGCCGTGAGTCGCCTGCCGGACGACGAAGCGCTGCACCGCTGCCTGCTCGCGTACGTCTCGGACTACAACCTGCTCGACACGGCGACCCTGCCGCACGGCACCTCGTACCTGAGCGGCAAGCTCGTCATGGCGAGCGTCGATCACGCGATGTGGTTTCATCGACCGTTGCGCGTCGACGATTGGCTGCTCTATGCCGTCGAAAGTCCAAGTGCCTCGGGGGCGCGCGGATTTGCGCGCGCGGACATCTTCTCGCGCGACGGCCGGCTGGTTGCGAGCACCGCGCAGGAAGGGCTCGTGCGTTCGCTCGCGACGACGTAGGAGCCTGTCCGAAGGAGCCGCCGTGCAGGCAAGCCCGAATTGATTCGCTCCACGATATTCGCTCGGTCAATTCGGGCTTGCCTGCATGGCGGCTCCACGTCGCGGGGGAGTCCGTCGCCGTGCGGACGCGAGTGGACGCGGAGCGGTCCTGTCCGGCCGGAGGGCGGAGGCCGGTCGGCGTCAGCCGACCTCCATCTCCGTCTCGAAGAT
>JBQTHP010000109.1:0-21175 GCA_052389755.1 Gammaproteobacteria bacterium | reverse complement strand
GCTCGACCCCTACGGCAAGCGCAACGATCAGCAGACGCCGCCGCCGCGCGCAGGGACTCCCTCAAAAGAGTCGGAACGCAGAGCACCCAAGGACTCGGTCTTGAAGCAGCTGCTCGGCAAGCGCTAGGAGCCTGACAGGCTCCTAGCCGCCGCTGTCACTCGAGGTGGCGATGCAGCCACCCGAGCATCTCGCCATACCACTGCACGGCGTTCGCAGGCTTGAGCACCCAGTGGTTCTCGTCGGGGAGGACGAGGAGCCGGCTCTCGATCCCACGCCGCTGCAGTGCCGTGAAAGCCGCGAGACCTTGCGTGTACGGCACGCGGAAGTCGAGCGCGCCGTGCGTCACGAGCATCGGCGTGCGCCACTTTGCGACGAAATTCGCTGGATTGAATCTCTCGTAGCTTTCCGGGTTCTCGAAGTAGGGCCCGCCGAAGTCCCATTCCGGAAACCACAGCTCCTCGGTCGAGTAGTACATCGAGCGCTGATCGAAGATTCCGGCGTGGTTGACTATGCAGCGGAACGGCTCGGACCAGTTGCCCGCGAGCCAGTTCATCATGAAGCCACCGTAGGATGCACCCAGCGCGCAGACGCGGTTCTCATCGAGCCACGGATAGCGAGCGAAGGCGGCCGCGAGACCCTTCTGCAGATCCTCGACGGGCTTGCCGCCCCAGTCGCGGCGGATCGAATCGGTGAACCCCTGCCCGTAGCCGGGCGATCCGTGAAAGTCGATCGTGACGAACGCGTAGCCGCTGCCGGCAAAGGTCTGCCCGTTCCAGCGGTAATTCCACTGATTCTGGAAGCTCGACTGCGGCCCGCCGTGGACGAAGAACGCGAGGGGATACCGTTTGCCCGCCTCGAAGCCAAGAGGCTTCACGATGTAGCCGTACACGGTCTCATCGTTCCAGCCCCTGAAGCTGAACTGCTCGAACTCCGTGAGAGCGCGCTGCGCGAGGAGCTCGCGGTTGACCGACGTCAGACGCCGCGGCGCCCGGCCGTTTGTGCGAACGACGTGCAGATCCGCGGGCGCCCCGAGCGAGCTCCACGCGAAAACGACTCCGTCCCTTGTCGGTGAATAGTCGGTGACCTGGCCGGTGCCCACGAGCTTTCGGGGTGTGCCCGTCGAGACGTCGATGGAGTAGAGCGCGTGCTGACCGATATCGTCAGTCGTCGCAAGCAAACGCCGGCCGCCCGGCACGACGCCGAGTCTGCTCACCGAGCGATCCCACGATCTCGTGAGCGGCCGCACGCCGCCGCGCGAGTCGCGCAGCACGACGTGAAAGCGGTCCGCTTCGAAGCCCGGCCGTTCCATGGCGAGATAGGCGAGATCGCCGTTCGGAAGAAAAACGGGCTGTGCGTCCCACGCCGGGTTCGATTCCGTCAGGTTCGTCGGGGCGCTCGCGCCGTCCACCGGCACGTCGTAGAGATCGAAGTTCGTCGACCAGGGTTCGGCGCACCCGGCAGCGCGCGCGCTGAACACGAGCCGCCTGCCGTCCGGACTGAAATCGAAGTCCTCATCGCCGCCGAAGGGTTTCGAAGGCACGTCGGCGTCGAGCTTGCCGGACAGATCGACCGGCGCGCCCGCCTTGCCGTCGGCGCCGATGGCGGCGCTGAAAAGATGCGAGCGCGTGCCGTTCTTCCAGGTATCCCAGTGGCGCACGAACACGCGGTCGTAGAGCTGCTCCGAGGTCGGGCTCTTTTCTTTCGCGTCGAGTCTGTCCTTCGTGCATTTAGGATCCGCGCAGTCCGGAAAGACCTCCATCGCGATCGCGATCCGGTCACCGGTCGGGGCGACCTTGAGCGTGTTCACGTCGAGCGGATAGTCGGTGACCTGCGTCGCCTCGCCGCCGTCGAGCGACAGGCGCCACACCTGCGACGAACCCGAGCGCGTGGAGAGGAAGTACAACGTGCGCGAGTCGGGCGCCCAGCGCGGATTCGAATCGTTGGCGGCGTGCTGCGTGAGGCGTCGGGGCTCCGCAGCCGCTGCCCCGAGCTCGAGGAGCCAGAGATCCGTTCGGCCGCGGTTCGCCTCCATGTCCGTTTCGCGCAGGACGAATGCGACCCGTCGACCGTCGGGTGAAACCTGCGGATCGCTGACGCGCTTGAGCCGGACGAGGTCTTCGGCGGTGAACGGCTGTTTCGCGGGTTGGGCGCCGGCACCCTGACAGAACGCCACAGCGAGCGCGACCGCGGCGAAGCGGGAGAGAAGATGCATTGGATGCTCCGGGAGGTGAGGCGGGAATTCTAAATCAGGCTCCAGCCGTCTTTCCCGTCTCATCCTCCTCGATGACCCACGGCTCGACCTGCGCCGCGCGCATCCAGCTCTGCAGCGCGGGATCCTGGAGTGCAACGGCCAAGTAGGTGCGCGCCGTTTCGGACAGCTCCGCCCCGTAGGTGTTGAAGCGCAGCACCACGGGCGCGTACATCGCGTCCGGGATCGAGTATTCGCCGAAGAGCCACGGACCGTCCGCACCGAAACGGCGCCGGCAGTCGCTCCACAGCTCGTCGATGCGTTCGACATCGGCCCGAAGCGCGCTCGTCAGCACCGTGCGCCGGTTTCGGGCGCGCGCGTTCATCGGCCAGCCCGAGCGCAGCGCCTGGAAACCTGAGTGCATCTCCGCGCACACTGAGCGCGCGACTGCGCGCGCGCCGCGATCGTGAGGCCAACCGCGCCCGGCGAGCTCGGCAAGGTACTCGCAGATCGCGAGCGAATCCCATACGGTGAGATCCCCGTGCTTCAGCACCGGCACCCGACCGTGCGGCCCGTGCTGCGCGATCTCGGACTTGAACGTGGGCGTGGACAGGCGCAGCCGTACCTCGCGAAACTCCAGACCGAGATGCGTCATCAGCATCCACGCGCGCAGCGACCACGAGGAGTAGTTCTTGTTGCCGATGACGAGTGTGAGCTGTGACATCATGCGGTCCCCGGTGCACGTGCTCGATGAAAATCCGCGCGCTCGCGTTCGATCTCGATAATACGCTCTGGGACGTCGAGCCCGTGATCGCACGCGCGGAGCAGCGCGTGCTCGACTGGCTGCGCGTGCACTGGCCGAGAATCCCCGAGCGCTTTTCGCGCGAAGAGATGCGCGCCGCCCGCGCCCGGCTCGCACGCGAGGAGCCGGCGCACGCGCACGACTTCAATTACCTGCGGACCGAATCGATGGCTCGCCACGCGTGCGACTGCGGGTACGAGCGGTCCGTCGGAGATGCCGCGTTCGAGGTGTTCTTCGCCGCGCGAAACGATCTCGAAACGTTTCCGGACGTTCGCCCGGCACTCGCGCGGCTGCGATCGCGCCATGTTCTTGCGACCCTCTCCAACGGCAACGCGGATCTCGGGCGCATCGGGCTCTCGGGTCTGTTCACCGTCTCGCTGAATTCGCGCGTCGTCGGCGTCGCGAAACCCGACCCACGCGCGTTCGAGGCGCTCGTAGCGGCGCTCGGGCTCGCGCCACGCGAGGTCGCATATGTCGGCGACGATCCATACATCGACGTCGAGGGCGCGCGCAGCGCGGGCCTGCGCGCAATCTGGATGAACCGTATCAACGCAGTGTGGCCCGAGACGATCGCACCGGCCGAGCTCGCCGTTCGCGACTGCGCGGAGCTTGCCGCCGCACTGCTCGATCCCGCACGGTAGGACAGGCTCCTAGCGCGGCAGGGCGCGGCCGCGCGTCTCGACGATGAAGAGCGGCGCCACGAACGCCGCCAGAAGCGGCACGATGGCGACCCACAGAAGCGTCTGCAGAATGACCGCGCTCGATCCGCCGGCCGCGGCCGACACCGACCCGACCAGCAGCGGGCCGAGCGCGGCAATCACACGGCCGATGTTGTAGCACGTGCCCGCGCCCGTGCCGCGCAACCGAGCCGGGAACAGCTCCGGCAGATAGAACACGTGCGTACCGAAGATGCCGTACACGCCCATCCCCACGACGAACAGCATCGCGATCCGCGCGTGTTCCGGCAGCTCGAGACCGAACGCGGCGAACAGCGCCAGCGACGAGAACAGGAAGTAGCCGGCGAACATCGCGCGCCGGGTGAGGAGGCGCGCGAGCGGAATCGCCGCGAACGTCCCGAGCAGGCCGCCGAAGTTGAACGCGTTCGATGCCTGCGACTTCCAGCTTTCGGCGAGCGCGCGCGCCTCCGCCGGCGCGAGTCCCGCGGAGGCCGCGTGCTCGGCGGCAAGTGTGCTGCCGAGCAGCGGAACGAACGCGTTGCACGCCCACCAGGTGAGGAGCGCGGTGACCGACACGAAGAAGCCGCTCGCGGCGAGGCGCCGGACGTCGGGCCCGAACAGCTCACGCGGCGACGGCGGCCGCGCCGCGGCGACGTGCTCGCGCCAGTGATCGCTCTCGCGGACGAAGAGGCGTACGACGAGAGCCAACCCAACCGGCGCGAGACCGCAGAGAAATACCACGCGCCATGAGCTCTCCGGCGAGTCGGCGAGCCACAGGCCCGCGATCTGATAGTTGACGAAGCTTGCGAGCACAATGCCGAGTGGCGAGGCGGTCTGCAGCAGCGTGGCTGCCTCGACGCGGCGCCGCTCCGGCATCGACTCGGCGAGCAGTGCCGCGCCGACGGCCCATTCCCCGCCGATCCCGAGGCTCGCGAGCGCGCGAAACGCGGTGAGCTGCCAGATATCCATCGCGGCCGCGCACAGCGCGGTGCCGCCGGCGTAGACCGTAATGGTGAGCAGCAGCGCGCGTTTGCGGCCGAGCCGGTCGGCGAGCCAGCCGAAGATCACACCGCCGGCCGCCCAGCCGACGAGCAGCACGGAGGTAAGAATGCCGGTCCAGAAGACGGTCGCCTCGCGCGCCTCGGGCGAGCCGAGCGGCAGACCGAGAAGCACGGGCACGCAGTTCGGCGCGACGAAATTGAAGAGCAGGGCGTCGAACACGTCGAAGCCCCAGCCGGCCCAGACGGCGGCCAGCACGAGCCAGTGGTAGCCCGACAGCCCCCAGAGCCGCGCGCTGCGCGTGGGATTCACTTCTTCGCTAATGAGCGTCGCTCATGCCGGTAAGACGAGCGATGGTACCCGTGCGACGGGTGCGGGCGACGCTCATTAGCAGTCGGGCACGGTTGCTGCTAACGCAGGAGAGTGAACGGGTTTCACACTGGTGTGAGTTATGCAAAGAAGAGCGCAGTCGGTCACAGCTTCTGCGAGCAAGGTGCGGTGAACTTTTCGCCCGGCATGCCGTTCTATCAGTAGAGAGGATCGCAGCCATATGCCAGCCGGAAACGTTCAGCCGGTCGCGAATCTGAAGGAGTTCTTCCGCGATTCGCTGCATGCCGCGCTTACCCATCAGCACGTCGCGGTGGAAGATCAGACGGAACACTACGTCGTCAATCTCCTCACGCTGTTCGCGCGTTCCGAGGCGCTCTACGAGCGCACCGACGAGGGCGCGCGGCTGAAGCCGCTCGTGGTCATGCTCACCGAGGCGCTCGAAGCGAGCTCGCCGGGCGACCGCCAGCGCGGCCTGCAGCGCCTCGGCGATGTGTCGCTCTTCATCGCGGGCTTTTTCGCACAGAGCTTTGCCCGCAAGCTGGTCGACGTCGACTACCACATCGCGATGGGTGGACACGCTTACGGCACGCTCGCGAGCTGCCTCGCGCGTGGCCGCGGACACGTGCTCGCTCAGGTCTTTGCCGAGCTCGCCGAGAAATTCCAGCCCATGGTCGATGCGCTCAACGAGGTGAGCGAAACCTCGTATCGGCACTCCCAGCGCGACATCCTGCGGTTGTACGAGATGTGGCTGAAGACCGGCAGCCGCCGGTCCTACGAGATCCTGAAGCGGTTGGGCGTCGAGCCCGCGCCCGTTCCGTGCACGAGCTCGCGGAACTGAGCGGGCGATCGCGGCACACATGATCCTGCGGCAGTTGCAGGAGCTGATCGGCGGGATCTACGACGTGAGCCTCGCTCACGACGTCTACGACTTCCTGTGTACCGATCGTGCCAGCCTGCCCGCGGCATCCCGGGCGGCGAGCGACGAGCAGTTGATCGTCGCGCACGAGAGCGATGCGATCGGCGTGTCGCTGTATCTCGATCCCGCGCTGCTCGAACGACTGCGGAAAGCGGACCCGATACGGCGGCTCGACGCCGGCAACGTCGCCGACTACTGCACGGCGCTCGAGGGCGTCAGCCATTTCGTGTACTTCGCCTGGAACGCCGGCCACGACAAGGGGGTGTCCCTGCTCGAGCTCGAGCTTCAGGCCGAAATCGACAAGTACGTCGCAAGCTGCTGGCTGCTGCGGCGCCAGTTCCCCGACCGATATCCGGCCGAGTTGCTGCGGGTGCTGTTCGAGCGTGCCCGCATCGATCCTGCGCTCGCGGGCGAGCGCGCGAACCTGTACCGCGCGGCCAGCCGCTACGCGGAGCGGTTCTGCCGTCGCATCGAGCGCGCATTGCGCGAGGGGCGGGCGGAGCCCGAGCGCGAGGTGCTGGCCGAGCTCAGACGGTTCTACCGGCTCACGGATGCGCACAAGCGCGCGCACATAGAGAAGATGGGCTGACGACTCAGACGAGCGCGGACGAGGAGCCGCCGTGCAGGCAAGCCCGAATTGATTCGCTCCACGATATTCGCTCGGTCAATTCGGACTTGCCTGCATGGCGGCTCCACGCGGGACAAGTCCGTCGCCGTGCGGAAAGCAAGCGGACGCCCCGTTTTCGCTTCCCTCAGCCCGCGTCGTCGTCGTCGCTCTGCTTCCGCTCTTCCATCCCGCGCATCATCTTGATCCATTCGGAGAGCTTGCGCAGATCGCGTTTCTGGGTCGGTGCAGGCGGAGCCCGGCGCGCCTCGGCCTTGCGATTGTAGGGATTGAACGGCTCGGCCGCGCCGTCGTTCAGGATGGCGAGGCGTCGAACCGTGTCGTCCGTGTCTTCGACCTCGAGCTTCGGGCGGTCGTAATCCGGGGGTGCATCGTGCCATTCGACGCGCGCAGTGCCGCGATCGTCATGCACGACACGCCCAAGGCGCCGTCGCTCGGCAGTGGACTCCGTGGAATCTGCGGGTGGCTCGGCGGGTTTGCGCTGAGTTGGATCCACGACGATAAGTTCAATCAGCGCCGGGGTGCTCCGGCAAGCCCAAATTACGTGGGCGGCCACGTGCGGTCTGCGCCGCACGTCACGAACGATCGATGGGGGTGTCGCCCGGTTCGTGACGCAGATGCCATGCGCGTATCAGAGCCAGAGCGGTCTTGCCGTCGTGAATGTCGCCGCCGAGCGCGCGCTCCCGGGCTTCGGCAAGCGGCACCCAGTGCACTTCGAGCACTTCCGATTCTTCCAGCGCCGAGGTCGCGCATCGCAGATCCGTCGCGAGGTACAGGTGCAGCACTTCGGTGAACACGCCCGGAGAGCTCAGGTAGGTGCCGAGCGGGCGCCACTCGCTCGCGGAAACCCCGGCTTCCTCGATGAGCTCCCGCTGCGCAGTGCTCAACGGCGGTTCGGGCGGCTCGAGTTTGCCGGCGGGCAGCTCCCACACCCAGCCGCCGGCCGCGTGCCGATACTGGCGCAGCAGGCATACGCGCTCCGCCGCATCGATCGCGACGACCGCCGCGCCTCCGGGATGATGGATGATCTCGAGCGCGGCCCGATGACCGTTCGGCAGCACCACCGTCTCGACGTTCACCGTGATCACGCGACCGCGAAAGTGAGTGGTAACGTTCTCCAGGGTCATGACGCGCTCCTTCCTGATCATCGTCACCGGTCTGCCTGCGAGCGGCAAGACGACGCTCGCACGAGGGCTTGCCGCGCGCTATCGCGTTCCGCTGCTCGCCAAGGACCTCGTCAAGGAGCCGCTCCTCGATGCGCTCGGAGCGCAAGACGCGCTTGCATCGCGGCGCCTCAGCGATGCGAGCTTCCTCGTTCTTGCCGCGATCGCCACCGAGCTCCTGCGCGCCGGCGGATCCTGCATCATCGAAGGCAACTTCAGGACGGGGGAGCACGATGCGCTTCTGCGTCCGCTGCTCGCGGAGTCGGGCGTCGTCGCACAGGTCCTCTGCCGGGTCGACGAGCGCGAACGCATCGCGCGTCTGCGCGCGCGACGGCACGACGCGCGCCGCCACCCGGGCCATCGCGATTTCGAGCAAGCCGATGCGCCGCCGGCAGGGCGGTCCGCCGACGCGTTCCTCGACCTTCCGGGTGAGCGCCTGACGTTCGGCGCGAATGCCTGTCGCGACGACCTGTTCCGCTCGCTGGACGCGGCTCTTCTCCGGCCGGGAGCCGGAGGCCGGTAGGCGGTAGGCGGCCACCGCGCGGCGCGCTCAGCGCGAGAGCGCGTGGTATTCCTCGTTCGGCATCATGTCCGTGGCGGTGGCAACACGGTTGGTCATGTTGAAGAACGCGGCGACCGCGCAGATGTCCCACACGTCCCGATCGGAGAAGCCGGCACGTTTCAGCGCGCGGCGATCCGCGTCGTCGACCTCGGACGGAGCCATCGTGAGCTTGTGCGCGAAATCGAGCATGGCGCGCTGGCGCGGCGTCAGTTTCGCCGCGCGGTAATTCATGACGAGCAGCTCGCCGAGCGAGGGGTCTCCCGAGAGCTCGCGCACGGCCTGGCCGTGCGCCACGAGACAGTAAAAGCAGCGGTTCGCCGAGGAGACGACCACCGCGATCATTTCGCGCTCGAGTTTCGTCAGGCGGGACTCGCCCAGCATCAGGTCGTTGTACATGCCGACGAAGGCGCGCAGCTTCGTCTGATCGAAGCTGTACGCCGCGAGCACGTTCGGCAGGAAGCCGATCTTCTGGTCGCAGACGGCGAAGTACTTGCGCATGTCGGCATCGAGCGCGCGGCGCGCGGGAACAGGCAGCCCCAACGCGGTCAGATGTCTTGGCTGCGCCCTGTAGCGCCGCGCGGCGGTCCTCTTTGGTGCCATTTCCTGAACCGTTCGCGCGTGCCGTTCCGGGGAAGTGCGCGCATGATCCTGCAATCCCGCCGAAGCGACAACTCGCGCACAGTTTTCGCATCGAACGCGGGTGCGGTGTGAAGCGCATCCGTGGCGACTATGTAATGTGTCTCGTATAGTCCGGGCGCATGTCGACTGCGTCACACCTCGCGAAACTGAACGGTCCGCAACGGAAGGCCGTCACCTACGGCGAGCCGATCCCGGGCGGCAAGGGATTCAAGGCCGGCCCGCTGCTCATCATCGCCGGCGCCGGCACCGGCAAGACCGATACGCTCGCGCACCGCGTCGCACATCTCGCCATGCACGGCGTCGACCCCGCTCGCATGCTGATGCTCACGTTCACGCGACGCGCGGCGATCGAGATGCGCCGGCGCGCGCACGACATCATCAAGAAGGCACTGAACGAACCGCTCGGCGGCTTGAGCCAGACGGTCGCGCAGCGGCTCTCCTGGGCCGGCACCTTTCATTCCATGGGCAACCGGCTGCTGCGCCACTACGCGCGGCACCTGAAGCTCGATCCGCAGTTCACGGTGATCGACCGTGCCGACGCGGCCGATCTCATCGACACCGTGCGGCAGGAGCTCGGATACGCGGCCAAGGAGCAGCGCTTTCCGCGCAAGGAAACCTGCCTGCAGATCTATTCGCACCGCGTGAACACGCAGCGGCCGCTCAAGGAGACGCTCGAGCAGCAGTTCCCGTGGTGCTCGCAGTGGGAAGCCGAGCTCACGAAGCTGTATCGGACGTACGTCGAGAGGAAACAGCGCGCGAACGTGCTCGACTACGACGATCTGCTCCTCTACTGGCACATGATGATGGGCGAAGCGAAGCTCGCCAGCCACGTCGCCAATCACTTCGACCACGTGCTCGTCGACGAGTATCAGGACACGAACAAGCTGCAGGCCGACATTCTGCTCGCGCTGCGCCCGGACGGCGCGGGCATCACCGTCGTGGGCGACGATGCGCAGGCGATCTATTCGTTCCGCGCCGCCGCCGTCGAGAACATCCTCGGCTTTCCCGATCGCTTCAAGCCGCGCGCCGAGGTCGTGACGCTCGCGCAGAACTACCGCTCGACTCAGGCGGTGCTCGATGCGGCGAACGCCCTCATGGCGGAGGCGCCGCGCCAGTATCGCAAGCACCTGCTTGCGATCCGCGGTGCCGGCGTGCTGCCGCGGCTCGCCACCGTCGACAACGCGAACGCGCAGGCGGAGTACGTCTGCAGCGAGGTCCTGAAGCGGCGCGAGATGAACGTGCCGCTGCGCCGCCAGGCAGTGCTCTTCAGAAGCTCGAGCCACAGCGACGTGCTCGAGATCGAGCTCGCGAAGCGCAAGATCCCGTTCGTGAAGTACGGCGGCTTGCGGTTCCTGGAAGCCGCGCACGTGAAGGACCTGATATCGGTGCTGCGCTGGGCAGACAACGCGCGGAACACGCTTGCGGCATTCCGCGTACTGCAGCTCCTGCCCGGCATGGGCCCGGCCAACGCCCGGGCCGCGATCGAGCACTTCGAGTCACAGGGCTTCGCTTTCGAGTCGTTGAAGGGGTTCACGCCGCCGCCGCCGGCCGCGATCGCCTGGCGCAAGCTGACCGACCTGATGCGGCAGCTCGGAGAGAAGGAGCGGCAGTGGCAGGGACAGGTGAATCTCGTCCGCGAGTGGTACAAGCCGCATCTCGAGCGCATCTACGAGCACTTCCACACGCGCATCGGCGATCTCGATCAGCTCGAGCTCCTCTCCGGCCAGTACCCGTCGCGGGAGCGGTTTCTCACGGAGCTCACGCTCGATCCTCCGCAGGCGACGAGCGATCTTGCCGGCGAGCCGCTGCTCGACGAGGACTACCTGGTGCTCTCGACCATCCACTCCGCGAAGGGAATGGAATGGGACGCGGTGTACCTTCTCAACGTGGTCGACGGCAGCTTTCCGTCGGAGTTCGCGACCGGCAAGACCGAGGCGATCGAAGAGGAGCGCCGGCTTCTCTACGTCGCGATGACGCGCGCGCAGAACGATCTCATCCTCATCTCGCCGCTGAAGTTTCACGTGACGCACCAGCCGCGCCTCGCCGACGGCCATGTCTACGGCGGGCGCAGCCGTTTCCTGTCCGAAAAACTGATCAAGTGCTTCGAGCCGGTGAGCTTCCAGGGCTCACGCTTCGGCGAGGCGGCGCTGAAGGATGCGGACGCCGCGGCGCTCGACGTCAGCTCGAAGCTCAAGGAGATGTGGTGAGGGCGCCGCGCAGCGGCCCCGGCGCCCGGCTACCGGCATCCGCCTTCCGGTCAGAGGGTCACCGCCAGCGCCGAGGTGAGCGTTCTTTTCCGCCCGGTAGGCGGAAGGCGGAAGTCGGCAGCCGGCAGGCGGCAGCCTATCTCTCCGGCTTCACAAACTTCAGCGTAAAGCGGTCGCTCTCGCCGATGGCGGCGTACTTTTCCCGGTCGGTGTCCCCGAGCCGGTACGTGGGGGGCAGCGTCCACACGCCCTGCTCATAGTCCTTCGTGTCCCTCGTATTCGCGTTGATCTCGGATTTCGCGACGAGCCGGAAGCCGGCCGCCTCGATCAACTTGATCGCGTAATCCTCGTTGACGTAACCGCTCTTTGCCTTCGGGTCCTGCTCGCCGTCCGGCCCCCGGTGCTCGACGACGCCGAGCACGCCGCCCGGTTTCAGGGCGCGGTACATCAGCGTGAAAGCCTGTGGCGCCCAGTCCTGGCCCATCCAGTTGTGGATATTGCGAAAGGTCACGACCATGTCCACCGACTCGGGCGACGCAATATCCGCGCCATTGCGGCCCATGGCCGTCACTACGGCCTTGTCGTACGCATCGGGGCGCGACGCCAGCTTTTCGCGGTAGGCCGCGAGGCCGTCGTTGGTGCGCTGGTTCTCGGGATTCGGTTCCCAATGCGCCACGTAATACTTGCCCTTTTCCCGCAGTAGTGGGGCGAGGATCTCCGTGTACCAGCCGCCGGCGCCCGGCCACACCTCGACGACGCTCATCTCGGGCCGGATGCCGAAGAACAGCAGCGTCTCCTTGGGGTGCCGATACTGATCGCGCGCCTTGTGCTCGATCGAGCGGTGGTCACCCGAGAGAACGCGGTCGAGTGCCTGAGCCGTCTGCTGTCGCGAGCTGCGATGGGTGGCGCAACCGCTGGCGAGCAGCAGGGCGGCCGCGATCACGAACAGAAGCTTGTTATTCGACATCGACATGTGGTCGCTCCTGGAACGCCAGCGAGCTCTGCCGCTGTCGTCATCCCCCGTATCCGACGTGCCGCGCAGGATACCGCGCATCGTCGTCGGCGGATGAAAGAAAGAACCCCGCGCGGGGGCGGGGTTCTCGAGACCTGTGAAGAATTCAGGTCAAAGGCGTCAACGCCGGAAGGGACCGCCGCCCTGACGGGGGCGCTGCGGGCGCTCCTGGGCCTCGTTGACGCGTAGCGGACGACCGTTCATCTGGAATCCGTTCAGGGCCTGAATGGCGGTCTGCGCCTCGCCCGACGGCATGTCTACGAACCCGAAGCCTCGTGGCTTGCCGGTCTCGCGGTCATTTATCAGCTTCACCGATTCCACCTTACCGTGACGTTCGAAGAGAACGCGAACGTCCTGCTCGGTGGCGTTGAAGGGCAGATTGCCCACATAGATCGTCGTCATCCGGAAGATCTCACTTGAAATGCGGACAGCGGCGAGCCGCACGAGTCGGTCGCGTGACCGCGTGATCAATCGAACAGGTCAAGGCTTCAAGGCGCACGATCGGCGTTGCAGTCAATGCGGTGCGCTTGGGCCGGCGGCCTGCACCTTAAGAGCCCCGGGACCGGGACGCTTAGTTCGTGCACGGACGAGGAGTGCCGGGCGGAAAGGAGGAAACTTCAACACACTCGAGGCGCGCTCAACCAATGCGGTACGAACGCGGGAAATGCTACTCCCGCCCAGCCCGCGGTGGCAAACCGCCAGGCTACCGCGAGCCCAGGCCAGGCTTCGATCAGCCGTCAGCCGCCAGGCCTTCCGGGCTCAGTCGTCCTCGTCGTCGTGGTCCTGCCGCCCGTAGACGGCAATCAGCTCGAGATCGTTATCCACCACGAGGCCGACGTCGGGGCAGTAGATCTTGGTGGAGGTCTGGCCCGGCTCGAGCGGGGAGGTCTCCTCGATCTCGACGCAGCCCTGGAAGAGCCCGGCCGGCACTTCGACTTCGATGCCGAGGCGCACGTGTTCCGCACGATCCAGCGCGACGCCGGGCGCGATTTCCTGGAAGTACCGCGAGCCCAGGAGGAAGGCTCATCCGGCATGATGATGCCCGGCGCGGCTCCGTTCCTGCCGGCGAGCCACGCATCGGGAAGCGGGTTGCCTTCACCATCTTCGACGTCCTCGCCGAAGTAGTACACGTCGCGCGTCGGCAGGCAGTTCGCGAAGAAGTTGCGGGAGATCTCCTGGAGCTCGCCGTCGGCCGTCTCGAATTCTTCGACGACACGTGCCCGAAGGATTCGGACGGGCCGCCCGTCTAAGGAGATGGGACTCGTTCGACGTTCGAGGGGGGACGCATGCGAACCTTCTGGCTCACCCGATACGTCGGCGCGCGTTGGGCGGTGGGTGGCGCCCTGCATGTCGAGCATCATGCGACCGACTACGAGCTCGTCGATCGTGTCTCCGGACGCACGGGAACGGTGAGCTCGCAGACACCGTGGGGCGCCAGCTCAGGCGTGAGTTACCGCTTCTGAACGACATCGTAAACCTCGATCGGGCCCTGGCCCGCCGGATCCTGGCCGGCGACGAGGCGGCGTTCCGCACTCTTTTCGATACCTTCTTTCCGCGCCTGTACCGTTTCGCGATCGCGCGGCTCGACGGCGATCGCGAAGCGGCGCGCGACGTCGTGCAGCAGACCTTCTGTCGCGCGATAGAGCGGCTCGATACGTACCGCGGCGAGGCCACCCTCTACGCGTGGTTCTGCCAGGTCTGCCGCAACACGCTCATCGACTACTGTCGTGCGACGCGCCGCCGGGGCGAGACGGTGCGGCTCCTCGAGGACGAGCCGCACGTGCGCGCGCTTCTGGAGTCGATCGCGGCGCCGGCGACGGATCAGCCCGATCTCGCGGCGTGGCAGCGCGACGTCCGCCGTCTGATTCAGGCGACCGTAGATGCGCTGCCGGAACGCTACGGCGAGATCCTCGAATGGAAGTACGTAGATGGGCTCTCGGTGAGGGACATCGCGGGGCGTCTGCAGCTCGCGGAAAAGGCAACGGAATCACTTCTCACGCGGGCGCGGGTCGCGTTTCGCGAAGCAATTCTCGAGTTGGCCGGATCGGTCGATGCGCTGCATCCGCCGCGGCAGGCCTGAGGAGCCGAACGACACATGAGCGCAGAGCAGGAAACCGATTCAGACCTCGTCGCGCAGCTGCTGAAGGCAGCAGGGCGGCGCGAGGAGCCACCGGCCGATGCCTACCGGCAGACGCTCGATGCCGCGACGATCGCGTGGCGGCGCACGGTGCGCGGCCGCAAGCGCCAGCGGTTCATCGGGTGGGCGGCCGCGGCCTGCGTCGTCGCCGCGGTGGCGGCCGGCCTCCTGATTCACGGCATCCGACCGAACGGCGTCGCGATCGTGGCACGAGTCGAGCGCGTGATCGGCGCTGCGGAAGCGCGCGGCGGGCGCGATGCGCGCTGGATGCCGGTGAACGATCGCTCCCCGCCGCTCGTCCAGGGCGCTTTCCTTCGCACCGACAAGAGCGGTCTCGCGGGTGTCCTGCTGAGCGGCGGTGCTTCGCTGCGGCTCGCCGAAAGGACCGAGATCTCTTTCGATTCGGCGTCGCGCGTACATCTGTTTGCGGGCCGCGTCTATCTCGACAACGGCGGCTCGTCGGGCAGCGCGCAGCGGATCGAGATCGAAACACCCGCTGGCGTCGCATCGGATGTCGGCACGCAGTTCGAAGTCCAGTACGTGGACGCCGCCTATCGCGTGCGGGTGCGCGAGGGCCGCGTGTACGTACGACGCGGAGCCGAGGCCATCGAGAGCGCCGCCGGAGAGGAAGTCTCGATCGACGCCGCCGGCACCGTGACTCGCGAGCGCATCGCGCGCGATCACCAGGATTGGCGGTGGGTGGAGACCCTGTCACCGGCACCCGATCTCGAAGGGCAGCCCGTATCCACGCTGCTGGCGTGGGTCGCGCGCGAGACGGGCCGCGCGGTGAAGTTCGAACCCCCCGAAGTCGAACAGAAGGCGCGCAGCACGATCCTGCATGGGGATATCGGCGCGCTCGCGCCGCTCGAGGCGCTCGAGGTTATGCTCGAGACGACCGATCTCGCCCACACGGTGCTCGAGGACGGTACGATCGTGATACGGTTCCGAGGCACCGAATAGAGCCATCTGCGCAGGGCTGCCCCGTGTCGCCGGAGTCGATCCGAGCCTGCAGATTCCGTGTCGTGATGCGAGCAGCGCTCGCCGCGGGGCTGTGCGCCGCGCTCGCGACGCCGGCATCCGGCGCCGCGTACCGGGATCTCACGGTCGAGCAGGCCCTCAAGCAACTGAAGCGCGGCGGCCTGTCGATTCTCTACAGCAGCGATCTCGTCAAGCCGTGGATGCGGGTGCACGACGAGCCTGCGGCGACCGAGCTGCGGGCGATTCTGCACGAGATCGCAGCGCCTCACGGGCTCACGGTGACCGAAGGACCGCGCGGTTATCTGCTGCTGGTGCGCGCTCGGCCTGCCCATCAGGCAACGTACGATTCGAGCGGGGCGCACTCCTCGCCGCCGGCGCGCGAATCCGTCGCTGATCTTGCCGAAGTCATCGTAACCGCCAGCCATTACGAGCTGCTGCGCGATCCGGAAGCCTCGCTCACCTCGTTCAGCGCGGCGGATCTGGAGCTCATGCCCGACATCGGCGAGGACCCGCTGCGCGCCGTGTCCCGGCTGCCGGGCGCGGCGGGCGGCGACCTCAGCGCGAAGGCAAATCTCCGCGGCGGCGAAACCGACGAGGCACTCATCCTTTTTGACGGGTTGCGGCTCTTCAACCCATTCCACTTCAAGGATTTTCACAGCGTCTTCAGCACGATCGATCCGGGCTTGATCGACGGCGTGCGCATCTACACCGGGGGTTTTCCGGCCGCGTACGGCGATCGCATGAGCGGCGTCATCGACATCGCGCCGCTCGTGCCGAAAGAGCACATCTATCGCGAAGTCACGCTCAGCTTCTTCAACGCCGCGGGGCTCGCTGCCGGCCGGTTCGACGAGGGCGATGGCGACTGGCTCATCGCCGCGCGACGCGGGCATCCGGATCTGATCCTTCACCTTGCCGACCCACCGCTCGGCACGCCCGGGTACGTGGATCTGCATGCGCGCGTGCGAAGGCGCCTGTCCGATGCGCTGGCGGCATCGGCGAGCTTCCTGTCCTTCGACGACCAGGTCGCGATCTCCGACAGCGATCAGGAGGAGCGGGCGCGCGCGGACTATCGGGACCGGTACTACTGGCTGCGCTTCGACTATGCCGCGAGCGGAGAACTCGCGGGCAACCTCATGCTCGCGCGCACCGAGCTCGAAAGCTCACGAGAGGGCAGCGCGGATCAGCCGGGCGTCTCAAGCGGCGAGCTCGACGATCAGCGTGCGTTCACGATCCATTCCCTGCAGACCGACTGGTCGTGGCGCCTTAAGGAGCGAATGCTCGCGCAGTTCGGTTCCGAGTGGCGCAGGGCGCGTGGCTATTACGATTACCGCGATAGTCTCGACCTCGACCTGCTCTTCGTCACGCCGGGCGCATCGCTCGCGCCGTCGCGCACACGGGCGCTCAGCGCGCGTCCCGATGGCGACCAGTACGGTGTGTACGTCAACCTGAGAACGGAGCCCATCGCCCCCCTCACGCTGGACGTCGGCCTGCGATGGGACAAGGAAACCCTGAGCTCAGAGAACCAGGATCGGGTGAGCCCTCGGCTGGGCATGCGCTATCGCGTCGGACCGCGCACGGAAGTGAGGGCAAACTGGGGCCGGTACTTCCAGGGACAGGCCATCAACGAGCTGCAGATCTCCGACGGCATCGACCGCTTCCAGAGGGCGCAGAGCTCCGATCATCTCGTCGCGAGCGTGGAATACCGCCATCCGGGCGGTGCCGATGTGCGGTTCGAGGCCTATCGAAAGGACTATCGGGAACTTCGACCGCGTTTCGAGAATCTCCTCAACACCTTCGTTCTCCTGCCAGAGCTGAAACCCGACCGGATCCAGGTGGCGCCCGATGGCGCCATCGCGAAAGGTGCGGAGTTGACGGTGCGGCGCGCCGCGGGCGAAGCGCTGACCTGGTGGGCGAGCTACACATGGGCGTCGGTCGAGGACAACGATGGGCCAATCGAAGCGCCACGGACGTGGGACCAGACGCACTTTCTCAGCACTGGGTTCGCGTGGCAGAGCGCGCGGTGGGAGCTCTCCCTCGCCGGCATCTATCACAGCGGCCGGCCCACCACGGCCGTCGCTTTCGTGCCCGCCGATCCCGTGCCGCTCGTGGTCGCCGGAGCGCGCAACGCCGAGACGCTCGACGCCTATCTCTCGATCGATGCGCGCATCGCGCGCAGATTCTCCTTCGAGAGCGCAGGTTTGCTCACGGTGTTCCTCGAGGTGCGCAATCTCTCCAATCGCCGGAACGACTGCTGTATCGAATACCAGATCGGCGACGAGGAAGACGCGGGCGTATTCCAGCTGGAGACGCTCGGCTACCCTCCGATCTTCCCGTCGCTCGGCTTCGTCTGGCGGTTCTGACTCTCGCGCTAGAATCTCCCATCGGCGCGCCGCTCGTGCACGCGGTGCGCAAGGAGCTCCATATCCGTGACGCCTGAGAATTACCTGCGCGATCGCGCCTCGAAGCTCGGTCTGCTGTTCGCCATCTTCGTGGTAGTGCACATCGTCTACACGCTTTACGTTCGGCCGCAGGCCGAAGCGTGGCTCATCGAACAGAAAGCGATCGCAAGGACCCAGGCGGGTTATCAACCACAACGCTCGCTGCTGGTGATCATCAAGGACCCCGAGCAGGAAGCGACGATCACACTCGCCATCTGGGCTCTCGTGCTTGCGGCGATGCGCATGGCCGAGATCCGCCGGCAGCGCCAGCTGCTGTCCTCCGATCTCATGCGCCTGCCGGCCGGATTCGTGATTCTGCCCAACGACGTGCGCGAGTATTCCCGCAGGCTCGAAGAGCTGCCTCCGAGGGAGCGCAACGCGGTGCCGCCGCGGGTACTGCGTCTCGCGCTCAAGCGGTTTGGCGCCACCGGCAGCGTGCAGGATGCCTCGACCACCGTTCACAACGTCTCGGAGAGCGAGGGTGCGCGGCTCGACGCCGAGCTCGCGATTCTCCGCTTCTGCGTATGGGCCACACCGGCGATCGGGTTCGTCGGCACCGTTCGCGGCATCGGCATTGCGCTGCAGGGCGCGCAGCTCGCGTTCGAGGGCGATACCACCGCCGTCACGGCCGGCCTCGGCATTTCGTTCAATTCGACTCTGATCGCGCTCACGCTCAGCATCGTGCTCATGTATGTGCTGCACGAGATCCAGCTCGCGCAGGAACGCCTGGTGCTCGACACGGAACAGTACGCGGACGAGCAGCTCGTCAGCCGCATGCAAAGGGCGTAGCGGCGGAGCAGGTTTCAGGCCCGCATGAGCGTCCAGGCGCCCACCGCGATGAAGCCGATGCCGGCGGCGATGTGCAGGTAACGCGTCGGCAGGTACTTGCCGACGAGCGAGCCGGCGAGCACGGCGATCGCAGTCGAGACGACCAGGGCGAGCGCTGCGGCGGCGAACACGTTCCACCGGCCGGCGTTTCCGTCCGCCGCATACAGCAGGGTCGCGAGCTGCGTCTTGTCCCCGAGCTCGGCGAGGAAGACGGTGCCGAACACGACGAGGAAAGTCTTCATGTCCATCGTTCTTCTCTTCGGCGTCTGGGACGTCTGGGACGTCTGGGTCGTCTGAGTCGTCCTTAAGTCGTCGGAGCCGTCTTGGCCGCCGGTTCCTCCGGCTCGAGATACGAGTAACCGTTGAGCTCGCTCTCGTAGAAGCGCTTGATGAGCTGACTTTCCGCGATCGTCATGCGGCCGTCGCGAATCGCGCGCTCGCAGTCTCGAGCGAGCGCGGGGTACAGCTCCTCGACGTCGTACTCCATGTACTCGAGCACCTTGTTCGCGGTGTCTCCCTTCACGATCTCTTCGATCCACCAGCCGCCCTCGTCGTGCAGGCGGATGTGCACGACGTGCGTGTCGCCGAAGAGGTTGTGCAGATCGCCAAGGGTCTCCTGATACGCGCCCACGAGGAATGCGCCGAGGTAGTACTCCTCGCCGTCGCGCAGCTCGTGGAGATCGAGCGTGCGTTTCACGTCGCGCAGTGACACGAAGCGGTCGATCTTGCCGTCGGAATCGCAGGTGATGTCGGCGAGCACCGCGTTGCGCGTCGGTTTCTCGTTGAGCCGATGGATGGGCATGATCGGAAAGAGCTGGTCGATCGCCCAGCTGTCGGGCAGCGACTGGAACACGGAGAAGTTGCAGAAGAACGTGTCCGACAGGCTCGACTCGAGATCGTCGAGCTCTTCGGGCACTCGTTCGAGTTTCCTGCAGGCGTCGCGGATCTTGGCGCAGGTGGCCCAGTAGATCCGCTCGGCGAGCCCGCGAAACTCGAGTGAGAGGAGCCCCAGGTTGAACATCTGCAGCGCCTGCTCGCGGGCCGTCTGCGCGTCGTGGTAGCACTCGACCAGGCGGCGCTTGCTCACCGCGCGGTAGGCGTCGAAGAGATCCTGCACGGGCTGCGGCAGCTCGTCCTTGCCTGCGTAGTCCTGGTCCTCTCGGCCGGTTACGCGGAATCGGTCCAGCGCCGAGGAGCCGAGCGCGTTGAAGATGAGCACGCTCGAATAGGCGGCGATGGCGCGGCCGGACTCGCTCACGATCATCGGATGCGGGATCGCGCGCGCGTTGCACACGCTCGCGATGCGGTACACGACGTCGTTCGCGTACTCGTTCAGCGTGTAGTTCATCGAGGACGAGAAGTTCGTGCCGCTGCCGTCGTAATCGACCCCGAGGCCGCCGCCGACGTCGATGAACCGGAGCTCCGCCCCCATGAGCTTCAGCTCCGCATACACGTGCGCGAGCTCGTTGATCGCATCCTTCACCCGGCGGATGTCCTGCAGCTGGCTGCCCGGGTGGCAATGCACGAGCTGCAGGCAGTCGAGCATGCCCTTGCCTTTCAGCACTTCGACCATGTCCAGGATCTCGGTGATGAAGAGCCCGAATTTCGAGCGCTCTCCGGCCGAGTCGCGCCAGCGCCCCGAGCCTTCGCTCGTGAGCTTCACGCGCACGCCCATGCGCGGCCGCACGTTGTAGTTTTCCGCGTGCTTCAGGATGAGGCCGAGCTCTTCGAAGTTCTCGACGACCGGAATGATCGTTCGACCGAGCTTGGTCGCGAGCGTGACGGCCTCGATGTAGCTGTCGTCCTTGAAGCCGTTGCAGACGATGAGCCGCTCGGGCTCGTTCTCCGTCATCGCCATCACGGCGAGCAGCTCGGGCTTCGACCCCACCTCGAGCCCGAAACCGAAATCCTTGCCGTAGCGATAGACTTCCTCGACCACGAGGCGCTGCTGATTCACCTTGATCGGGTATACCGCCGCGTAGCGGTTCTGGTATTCGTTCTCCGCGATCGCCTGCGCGAATGCGTCGTGCAGGTGCTTCAGGCGGTGCGCGAGGATGTCGGAGAAGCGCACGACGATCGGGGCCGTCAGGTCGCGCGCCTTGAGGCCTTCGACCACCTCGTACAGGTCGATCTCCCGATTCGCTTCGGTATCGGGGCGCACGACGACGTGGCCGGCCGCGTTGATCGAGAAGTATCCCTTGCCCCAGCCGTTGACGTGGTACAGCTCGAGCGAATCCTCGATCCTCCAGGGCTGGATCGCGTTCGACTTGCGGTTGCCGTTGCTCACGGCTTTGGGATCTGCGGCCACGTGCTCGAATTACCCCGTGAAGTTGGCGCGGAAGATAGCAAATAAGCCTACAGCCGACAGCCTACAGCTCAACAGCCCGGAGGGTCACCGCCAGCGCCCGAGCTTCGCGTTCTTCATTCTTACTCTGGGCTGCAGGTTGTGAGCTGTAGGCTGTTGGCTGCGTGTGGTGTCAGCTATGTGCTATGGCGCGTGCGGGATCACGGATCCATTCGCTCCATGAGCCCGTGTACAGAGATGTGCCCGGCATTCCGGCAAGTTCTAGCGCGAGTAGGTTGTGGCACGCCGTGACTCCCGAGCCGCACATCGCGACGATCCGCTGCGGTGCCTCTGCGCCGGCAGTCGCCTGCCAGCGGCGTCGCAACTCT
>JBQTHP010000108.1:0-7503 GCA_052389755.1 Gammaproteobacteria bacterium | reverse complement strand
CGCCGGATATTCCGGGCGACTACCAGCTACGGCTTACCGCCGCGGACGGCCGAAGCAGCTCGTCGGATACCGTGCGGGTGATCGCCGATCAATTGCTGACGTTCGTTTCCGGAGCGAGCTTCAGGATCGACGCGGCAAGCCCGGCGGGCAGCGATCGCCTCGAGCTGAGCCTGCGCACGAGCGCGCTGTACCGTGGTGCGCCAGTGGCGATCGCGGCTGCCGGCGATTCGCCGTGGCTCCTGGTTTCGGCGCCCGGAGCAACGTCCGCGCCGCCGGGTGGCGCGACCGTCGTGCCGGTGCAACTCGATCTCGCAGCGGTCCGTGCACTTTCGAATGGTGCGTACGAGGCGCAGGTCACCGCCACGTCCGCTGGTGGGCAGAGAGCCGCGGTGGCGGGCGCGTCGCTCAACCTGCAGTTGCCGGTCGTGCAAGCGGTCATCCCGTACGTGGCGTATGCCGGCAGTCCCTCGCGCGTCACGCTCTACGGCGAAGGACTCGCGCAGGCAAACGGGCGAAGCCTATTCATCAACGGCGTGGAAGCTCTCGGTATCTCGGCATCGACCGACGATCGCGCGATCATCGAGCTGCCGCCGCTGCCGGCCGGCACGTACACGGTGCGCATCGGCCATGCGTTGCCCGTTGCGCGCGAGACGGCGCGCGTCCTGGTGCGCGATGCGCCCGTGTACGGGGACGCTCAGCTCTCGCTTCCGGGGCTCGTTACGTCTCTCGAGTACGACGCGGAACGCGACAGTTTTTACGTGGTGTTCCAGGACAGCTCGGGAATCCACGTTGCCCGGCGCCTGCGTCGCGAGGGCGGCGCATGGACGCTCGACCTGATCCCCGTATCGGTGCCAATTGCCGTCGGCCTCACTGCCGATGGCACGCAGCTTCTCGTGACGGCGCCGAACTGCACGGTCCATCGCCTCGACCCTGGGACGCTGGCTACGTTGCAGTCGTTGACGAAGCCGAGCTGCGATCCGCTCGGGGAGCGCTTCGGCGCGCTCGCCGGGCTCGCCGACGGCCGCGTGCTCATCGTGGACACTGAACAAGGGTCGAGCCTCTGGGAGTACCCGGGCTTCGGATCACTGCAGATTCTGCCGGCCATACAGAATCCGGTCGCCATGCTCAGCTATGAGCGCAACCGGTTGCTGTGGGCCGAGCGCCCGGTGGATCAGGGACTCAGGAGCATCTTCTATTACGACGTCGGCGGCTCCGCGGCACGATCGATCCAGACGCAAGGCGATACTCTGTTCACCTACTCCAGGCTTGCGATCAGCGGCGACGGTTCGCGCACGCTGCATCAGGAAAGGGTGTACGACGACGCGCTGCGTTTCATCGGGACGCTGGCGGGCCGAAGCACGGATACCCTGCCGGGACTGAACCGCCGTGGCTCGCGCGCGATCGCGCTCGACCTGCAGCAGAACGCGCTGTTCGTCCACGACGTCTCCGGAGGCGGTCCGGCTTTCCCGCAGATGGGCGGAGGAATCGCGCTCCAGAGCTACATGACCTTCGGGTCCAAGGTCGTCGTCCCGCCGGCGGACACCGCGGCGTTCGTGTTCACCGTCAACGGCTGGATACCCGGTTACGACCCGGATCCGTTCAAGCTGTACGTACGCGTTCTCCCGCGGTAGCGAAATAACGACGTAGGCTGCGCTATTGGCGTACTGTGGAGGCATGATCCTCCCCAGACAGAGCGCAGACGGGCCCGACGAGGGAAAGTGGTACATGATGGCCGTCGAGGCGAAAGTCGCGCGGCGCATCGGTTATTGCGCGACTGGCTGTGACGGGCATGAAACGAAGGAGGACGCGCTCGATCACTACCTGAGGTTTCAGCTCGACCGCGAATCCGACCTCTGGCTCGACCGGCGCAGCACGCCGCTGGAATGCGAGATCTGCGGCGATACGACCACCCTGCGTGCCCGCCTCGGCCGGAACAGCAAGCTCTTCGTGTTGTGCGGGAAGCACCAGTCGACCAGCAGCCTTCAGGAGCTCTTCCGGCGTCGCGCCACGCAGCCCGTGGCCGAGGATGCTTAGGGTCACCTTTCACGCGGCGCTCGGTGAAGCCTCGCTGCAAGCGCGCGCCATTTACTTCCGTTTCTGCGCGGATGCAACGCTGCGCGGTCCCGACAATTCTCTGGCCGCGACACGCATCGATGATTGCTGGCTCATCGGTCAACGGCGTTTCCGGCAGCTGGATTGCGCGGGTCCAGTCTACGTGCGCGTGCGCACCACGGCGTCGGCTACCCCGATCTGCATGGGTCCGTACAAACTCGTGACGGCGGCCGCGGGCCTCATGTACGCGGACGAAGTTCCCCTCGCGCTTCACATGCCCGGATGGAACGGCGGGCGGGACGCGTGCCACGAAGTCTCACTGTTATCGGATGGCACATGACGAGAGCGCCGTGGCGCCGCGGTAGTAGCGGAATTTTCCCGATGGCTCTCGCGGGATGACGGCGACCGGCTCGATCTCCACGCGGCACTCCCGGCCGAACGTCCGGCGCACGATCGCGGAGAGCTGCCCCGCGAGGGATTCGCCGAACCCGGCTCCGGCTTCGACGAGCACCTTCCACCGCCGCGAATCGATCTGCTGAAAGAGCACCTGCCGCACGGCGCCGAGCGGTGCGGTGGACAGAAACGATTGCAGACCTGATCCCAGCACCGATCCGTGCACCAGCGTGCCGTCGCAGGCCGGGAACACATCGGAGGCGCGCCCGACGAGATCCTCGAGCACGGGATGCGGCAGCCCGCAGGCGCAGGGATCCGGAGAGATCCGTCCGCGGTCGCCGACGCGGCACCGCACGAGAGGCATTGCCCGGTTTGTGAGCGAGGTGACGACGATGTCGCCGAACTCCCCCACGGGCGCGGGCTCGCCGTTCCTGAATATCTCCAGGTGCACATGCTCCGCGAAGATGTGCATCGAGCCGGCAGGGCATTCCATTGCCATGGCACCGACCTCGGTGCAGCCGTACGACTCGACGACGCGCGAGCCGAGATGCCGCTCGATTTCCTCGCGCTCGAACGGATAGATCTGCTCACCGCCAAGCTTGACGAACGGGATGAGCGTGCGCGGCGCCGCGGGATAGCGCGCGCGGATGTAGCGCGCGAGCTGCGCGGCGGCTGACGGAAGCGCGACGCACAGCTCGGGCTTGCGGTTCAGAACGTACTGCGCCGCCCGCTCCAGCCGGGCGGGCGTGAGCTCGAACGTAAGAAATACTCTGGAGTTTCTGATCCAGTCGAGGACCGGGTGACGGATCCCCCACAGCATCAGCGTCCGGGCGCCCGGCGCGACGCCGTACCAGAGCATCGCGCGGTATTCGTTGGCCCAACTCCAGGCTCCGGCCTGAGGATCGTAGGCGATCTGCACGGGCTCACCGCTCGAAGCGGAACTGCGCCGATAGTAGGTACCCCGCGGGCGCGGTTGCGCCATCAGTTCCGGCGTACGCGTCTTGACCAGCCGTCGTTCCAGAACCGGCCAGGCGCGTACGTCGGTCGGGTCCGCGCCCGCCAGTGCCGCGCGCCAAGGCTCGGATGAGTAGAGGGGAACCGAGTCGCGAGCGTATGCAAGCGCCTGCTCGAGCTTCGAGCGGCTGAGGTGTTCAAACGCGCCGCGATCCAGGCGCTCCCAATCCTGCAACTGGCGGACGAAGGGTCCCACGGGCCGGCCCCGCAGCCGCTGCAGAGCCAGATACGTGCTCCCATGAACGCGTCGTTCGAACTCCCTCATGACCCGCTCCTTGTTCCTTTCGCTGCGCGTTCAAGCAAGAAGCCTTCCCGGGAACGGTAGGTGCTGCAGGGCCGCGAGGCTTAAGAGAGCGCATGTGAAAAATTTACGCCGTGCGGCTCGCGCGATTCACCGAGTGCTGCGGACACGCTATCCCGGGTTCATCCTGGGGCTGCCGCTGGCCCGCGCCGAGATTCCGGTCTTCACCTTTCACGACGTCGAGCCCCGAAGGTTCGCGGGAGACCTCGAGTTTCTGCGCCACAACGGCTATCGCACGCTGAGCCTCGCGGAGTTCGTTCAGGCGCACGGCCGGAAGGGAACGCAGGATCGAAGCGTGCTCCTCGCTTTCGACGACGCCCGCCGCAGCTTCTGGGACGTGGCGTTGCCCTTGCTGCGCGAGTACCGATCACGCGCGGTGCTGTTTGCCCCGTCGTACTGGATGAGCGAGTCGTCCCCCGAGCACTCGCGCGGCCGCGAGCTCTTCATGTCCTGGCGTGAGCTGCGCGCATGCCTCGAGTCCGGCCTCGTCGACGTGCAGTCCCACGCGCACCGCCACGCACTCGTGCACACCGGCGGCGAAATCGTCGATTTCGCGAATCCGGCGGCGCTCGATCATTACGACATCTATGACTGGCCGATGCGAAACGAGACGCATGGTGATGAGCTCGGTCGTCCCGCCCTCGGCACGCCCGTGTATCGGGCCGTACCTCTTCTGTCGGCCTCTCGGCGCTATCTCGAATCGAGCGAGCTCGCCGAAGGCTGCCGACAGCTCGTCGAGCGCGCCGGCGGCGCGCAGTTCTTCACGCGTCCCCGGTGGTCGAGAGAGCTGCGCGCCTTTCACGCGGCGAAATCCGCAGATTTCCCGGGACGGGTGATGGCAGGCGCGGCTTTCCGGGATCTCGTCGCTTCGGAATTCGAACGCAGTCGCGAGGAGTTCCGCGCGCAGCTCGGCTATGCACCGAAGTATCTCGCGTTTCCGTGGATGCTCGGGTCACGGTCGTCGCTCGAGCTCGCGAAGCGCGCGGGTATCCGCGCGGCGTTCGGCGTCGCGCTCGACTATCGCTCGGAGCGGTCCGGGCGCATGCCGATGCAGGTGTACGGCCGCCTGAAATGCGACTGGATCCGCTTCCTGCCCGGCGACGGCCGCGCCAGCGTGTTCGGCACGATCCGCAGAAAGTTTTCACAGTTCTCCAAAGTCGAACATCTGGCGCATTGAGGGAGGCAGACCATGTGGGATCGCACGATTTGTGTCATGGGACGACTGCTCGACCAGGACGACGGCATCGGGATCTACGGACTCAATCTCATGCGCGAGCTCCTCGAGCTCGATGCGCGCACGCGCTACCTGATCCTGCTGCAGACGACGAAGACGAAAGACCTGTTCGCGAGCTACGAGAACGCCGACGTGCAGGTGCTTCCCGCGCGCAACAAGCTCTATTGGGATCAGATCGCGGTGCCGCTGGCCGCGCGACGGTCGGGCGCCGGGATGATCTTCAATCCGAAGTTCTCGATTCCTTTCTTCACGAGCCTCCCGTGCATATTCGTGCAGCAGGGCTCGGACTGGTACATCAACCCCGAGAACTACCCCTGGTGGGACAACCTCTACATCCGGCTGATGCTGCCGCGCTACAGCCGCAAAGCCGCGCGCACGCTCGCCATCTCGCAGGCTACGCTCGACGATCTCGCCAGGCACACGCGCATCGACGTCTCGGAATCCGTCGTCAGCTACGCGGGCGTTGCGCCCAACTTCACCCCCCACCGGGATCCGCAGGCGCTCGCCCGCTTCAAGGCCGAGCATCAGCTGCCGGACAGATTCATTCTCGCCGTGGCACGTACTCATCACGGGGCCGATCGCCGGATGCGCACGTACCCCGGCGGCAACACCGGGCGCCTGTTGCGCGCGTACCGGAAGTACCGCCAGAGAGGAGGGCAGGTTTCGCTCGTCATTGCAGGTACGCGGATCGAGCAGTACCTGCGCTCCTGCGGCTTCTCCGACGCCGAGCTCGCCGACGTCCGGTTCGTCGGCTTCGTGCCGAACGAGCGGCTGCATCTGGCCTACCAGCTGGCCGCCTGCTTCGTCACGGCCACGTTGTGCGAGAGCTTCGGCATTCCGATCGTCGAGGCGCTCGCCACCGGCTGCCCTGCGATCGTGCCCACCACGTGCGCAAGCCCGGAGATCGCCGGCGGCGCGGCACGCCTGTTCGACCCGCTCGACGAAGAGCAGCTCGCACAGGCACTCGCCGCAGTCACCGGTTCGCCAACGTTGCAGAAGAAAATGCGCGAGAAGGGATTGCGCAGGGCCCGGGCCTTGACGTGGCGCAAGACGGCACAGCGCACACTTGAAGTGTTCGACGAGCTGCTGCCGCGCGTCATGGCACCGGCCGGTCCCAGGTCGCGGGCGGGACGGCTCGAACGCGCGGCGCACAGGCGTTCGTCTGCGGCCGGATGAAGCTCGCGCTCCAACTCGCCGTTTCCCTCGCAGCGGCGAGTGTGCTGCTCGTCTACGTCGTGGACGTGCGCCAGGTCGCCGATGTGCTGCGCCACTTCCCGCTGACGTATGCGCTGCTTGCGCTCTTCGTCGCGACGCTCGACCGCGTCCTGATGGCGTACAAATGGGCGGTGCTGGTTCGAGCGCAGGGCTATCGCCTCGGTCTGCTCCAGGCCATGACGATGTACTGCGCCGCGATGTTCTGGGGTTTCGCCCTGCCGGCAACGGTGGGCGCGGACGCTATTCGCGCCGTGCTCACGACGCGGTACGGCATCAAGGGCACGGACGTCGTCGCATCGATCGTCGTCGAGCGCGTGGTCGGATTCGTTCTGGCGCTCGTGCTCGGCGTCGTATGCCTGTTCGTTCTTCGATCGACCGGAGTTCTGGGAGCTTCGTACGACCTCGTCGTGTTTGCCGGCGTTGCGATGCTCGCCGGTGCAGTCGTGATCGTCGTCGCCTCGATGAACCGCTCGTTGATGGCAGGCGGCGCGGGACTGCTGCCCGCTGCGCTGCTGCGAAACCGCCTCATGCTTCGCCTCGCAGAGCTCGCGCGCGCGTATCAGTCGCTCGGTGCCTCCCGCTCCACGATCGCGCGGTTCGGCGCGCTGACGGTTTTCGAGCAACTGTTCGCGTTGACACTGCCGTGGACGCTCGCGGTCGGCCTTGCCGTGGACGTCGATCCTCTCGTGCTGCTCGGCATCGTGCCGGTCGTGACGCTGATATCCCGGCTGCCGATATCCTTCGACGGCCTCGGCGTCTTCGAAGCACTGTTCGTGGGTCTGTTTCTGCTTGCGGGAATTCCGGCCGAGGCGTCGTTCGCCATCGCGGTCGCGGGTCGCGTCGTACAGCTGGTCGCGGTTTTCCCGTGGTGGCTCCTGCAGGTCCTCTCCTCGCGCACCGTTCGCCCCCCACTCGCCCCCCATGCATTGAAGAGGCCGGCGGCGTAGGATTGGCGGCGGAGTTCCCGGGCGGAGAAGAACGATGCCTCGAGTCGACTGGCATGTTCAGGGGTTCGACGTCACCACCTGCAACTGTGCGTGGGGCTGTCCGTGCCAGTTCATGTCTCTTCCCACCGAGGGCAACTGTCGCGCGGTGGTCGGGTTCCACATCGACCGCGGCCACTTCGGCAAAGTGAAGCTCGATGGCCTGTCGTTCGCCGGGCTCTTTGCGTGGCCCAAGGCGATTCACGAGGGCAACGGCGAGGCGCAGCCGGTCGTGGACGTGCGCGCGAACGAGGCGCAGCGCGAGGCGATCCTGAAGATCATGTCGGGGGAGGAGACCGAGCCCGGCGCGA
>JBQTHP010000107.1:0-26779 GCA_052389755.1 Gammaproteobacteria bacterium | reverse complement strand
ACGCGTTGGAGCGGACCGTGACACGGCAGTCGTTCAGCGCTGGCGTGCGCATCTGCTTCGCATGCGCACGCGGGCGCAGACTCAGGCGGCAGTGCCCGGCCGCTCAACGCGAGAGTTAGGCGACACTTACGGCATCGGCATGGACACGACGATGGAATTCCGCACGTTTGACGAAATGGCGGCGGTTCTATCCCGAAACACTCCGCACGCGCTCGTGCTGGATTGGTGGAGCCGTCTCGAACGCGTGATTCGCGGTCATTGCGCAAAGCGAGGCGCAAAGCCCAACGAGACCATCTCGGCGCTGATAAACGCACATCTGAGTTCTCATCGCATTTTTGATGATGCGCTAATTCAGGAGCTGCACGAAATGCGGCGGTTTCGAAATCTGATTGCTCATGTTGAGGCGCCGGGACTGTCCGCTGTTGAAGCAGAAAGGTTCGCTCGCCGCGCATGGACGATCGCGTGGTACATCGCAGAAGTGGACGACAAGAATGTCGCCTAACTACGCGTTGGAGCGGACCGTGATACGGCAGTGGTTAGCGCGCCGAGCGCGCCGAAGAAAGGATGCGCGCTCGTCGCGCATGGATGCGGCGTGCCCGGCCGCTCAACGCGAGCGTTAGACGACGAACGTGAAGGCGGTTCGGTTTGCCACAGTCAGTCGTGGAGGTTCTCTCATGATAAAGATTCCGCGTCGTACTGTTGCATTCGGCAGCGCTTCGGGAGCGTTCCTACTTGCGCTCAATCCGCCCGCAAACGGAGCTGCGGCAATGGAAGCGGGATCGCCGCAGGACCGCCGTGAGATAGAGACAGTTTTCGAAGGGCTTATGGAAGCTTGGAATGCCCATGACATGGATGCATTTTCAGCATTGTTCCATGACGACGCTGCTTGGGTGAATTGGCGTGGGGGGTACTGGAAGGGAAGGGCCGAGATCAAAGAGGGCCACGCTGCAGTTCACCGAACCTTCTACCGTGCGAGCCAGGTGATTAGCAGTAACGTCGAAGACCTTACTTTCATCGCCCCAGATGTCGCAGTGGTTCACGCTCGGGATAACCTCACGGGAGATGAGCGCTCGCCCGGTCAAACCTTTCGGTATCGCATGACCCTGATTCTCGCCAAACGAGACGGGAAGTGGCGGATTGCGGCAGGGCACAACACGCGGATGCATGACGACATTCAGTAGCGCCAAGCCGTCGTCTAACAACGCGTTGGAGCGGACCGTGACACGGCAGTGGTTGGCGCGCCGAGCGCGCGGAAGAAAGTATGCGCGCTCGTCGCGCTTGCGGGCGGCGTGCCCGGCCGCTCAACGCGGGCGTTATGCGCCAAGCATGCTCGAGCTCTGACACGTTTGCGCGCGAGAGTTGGGTGGTAGCAAGATGGCTTGGACGCGTGCTCGTAATCGAGATGTTGCTGTGGCAAGGGGCTTGAAGACGACGACCCAAGCGCTCTCGAACTTATGGATTCGAACTCTCTTCGGTTGAAACCAGAGGTCTCGAGTGAAGCAAAGCCAGCTCACACGTCAGTGGACAGATGGCGCATAACTACGCGTTCGAGCGGACCGTGACACGGCAGTGGTTTGGCGCTGGCGTGCGCATATGCTTCGCATGCGCACGCGGGCGCAGCTTCATGCGGCAGTGCCCGGCCGCTCAACGCGGGCGTTCGGCGACACAAGACTCAACCGGATGCGTCCTTGTATGCCTTTAACACGGCGTTCATTCTGGTTTGCCATCCCTCGCCCTGAGCTCGATACCATGCAAGGACCTCCGCGTCGACGCGCAGAGCAATCTGCTCCTTGCGCTCATGAGGGGCTTTGGGCGGGCGGCCGCGTTTGGCGCGTAGCTCCGCTACACCGCGATGTGCAACGGCGCCGTCCCAGAATGACGAAGTTGCCTTGCGATCCTTCGGGTTGTAGGGCACGTCACGCTTTCGGGAACGCGCGGAAGTACGCTTCTTGCTCATGGGTTTCAGCCTCTCTACATGAAATCAGGTGTGGCTCATCTTCTCGATCCGTCCACACCAGGACGACAACTCGGCTCTTGAGCCATCCCAGGCTAATAAGCCGCTGCTCGCCATACGCTTCCCGATCGTCCTCTCGGGTGAGCATCGGCTCATCGAAAACGCCGTCGCACTCCGCCAGATCGATGCCGTGTTTGCGCAGATTGAGCTTTCGCTTGGCGGGGTCATAGCTCATGCGCTATTTATCGTATATGCACTTAACAGCTGGCGCAAGCGTGTCGCCGAACAAGCAGTTGCAGCGGACCGTGATACGTCGTCGCGGGCGCGGCGCATGTGCGTCACTTCATTATGCACACGCGCCGCGCTGGACACGTGGTCGCGCGGCCGCTGAACTGCGGCGTTAGCCGACAGCCATGGCAGCAACACGCACCGGCGCGCTCTGGTTTGGACTCGGCACCTTTCTGACGCTTCTCGTGAGCGGCGCTCTGGACATATACGTTCTCGGCAAAGCCGACCCGATGGTTGGCCCAAGCATCTCATTTCACATCTCACTATGGTTTGCCGCTGGTGGTTGGCTACTGGCTGCATTCGCTTTTGCAGCGGGAGCTCATCGATTCAAGAGCGTCGGTGCGCCGACCCGATCGTTCTTGCTGGGCGTAGCAATTTCGGTGCTATGGCTGACTGCACTCTATAGCAGGGCTCAGTTGCCTGATTCCGCGTTCGAGGCTACAGCGTGGATACTGCTGGTCATGTTCGCAGCTGCATGTTTTGTCGCACCCAAGTTCGCCGCATCACGCCGTGCCGAATCTGTCGGCTAACTACGCGTTGGAGCGGACCGTGATACGGCAATGGTTTAGCGCTGGCGCGCGCATTAGCTTCGCATGCGCGCGCGGGCGCATCCTCATGCGGCAGTGCCCGGCCGCTCAACGCGGGCGTTAGACGACGAGACGAGGCGTCGCGCCATGATCGACGGAACGCGCAAGAAACTCCGCGAAGCCGAGTTCTTCTTAACCCGACTTGAAGAGGAAGAACGGCGAATCGTCAAGGGACACGGTGAGACTAGCGATTTTTATCTGAGTGCATTCCTGAGTGCGGCCCGATGTGTCACGCTGAAGCTCCAGTTCGAGGCCAAACCGCAGTACGATGCTTGGTTTCCGTCTTGGTTCGCGGCACTCTCGGACGACGATCGCGTGCTCATGCGATTTCATAATGAGCAACGACGGCTAACTGTGCATGAGGACGGCCCAGCCGTAAGTATCTCAACTGAGTCGTTGCCAGCATGGCGGCTTCAAGCGGAAATGGAAGCTGGTGGCGGTTCTTTCGATTTTTGGTCCGGCGTTCCGGGCACTCCGCCTCTTGAAGTCGAAAAGCGATCATTAGCTTTTGATACGGAGCCTGCCACGGCGTCCTGCCGACGTTATCTGCACTTGTTGCAGCAGCTCATTCGGGATTTCGATGCTCAAATCGTCGTCTAACTACGCGTTGGAGCGGACCGTGATACGGAAGGGGTTCAGCGCTGGCGCGCGCATCTGCTGCGCATGCGCGCGCGGGCGCAGCCTCATGCGGCAGTGCCCGGCCGCTCAACGCGGGAGTTATACGCCCGGCGTACTCGGTTATGCCTGCGTCCGCGTCTGACCAGGAGCTTTGGGCCGCGCGCATTAGGCTGCATTTTAAGCCGCACCTGCGCGACATAGCCGAGGAAGCAGCATTGGCCTTTGTTCCGCTGGTCGGTCCTCGTATTAAGCAGCTGCGCCCCGATACGGCGATGGGCGAAGTAATCGCATGGGCTAAGGAGGCGCCGCTAGCACGTAAGGTTTCTCTCGATTGGGTTGAAAGCATCATGGCGCTGGAAGAGATCGTCGATTCACAGATCACGGATGAGTTTGCTGAGGAGTTCGAGCGGCATACCTTCCGCGAAGTGGTCACGCACCTTTATGTGAACAGGCAGGGCGTATAACTACGCGTTGGAGCGGACCGTGGCACGGCAGTGGTTAGCGCGCCGAGCGCGCGGAAGAGAGCATGCGCGCTCGTCGCGTGGTGAAGCGGCACGTCCGGCCGTCCAACGCGATCGTTAGACGGCGGCTTGACCGCGTCGTGGCGCCTTCCGACACTCGGCCATGGACTTCACCGTCACTGGCCCAATCGCCGACATCGAAACATTCGCGAGCGGCCGTGCAATCCGCGAACTACCGAGACTTCGAAAGGCATACGGCCGCGGTCGCTGGCGGAAGCGCAAGGGAGCTGCCACGGTGAGACTTGCGGACGGTAGTACACGCCTAGCCGAGTTACACTGGTACGAGGCCACCGGCATCGGTCGCAAAGAACTCAAGATCAAACGCTACTTGGATTAGCGCTTATGGCAAACGCACGGAAACGCTTCGTAGTTTGTATCAGGAACAAAGGGTACGAGGTCTCCCTTGAGCCTCGGAAGCTCTACCAGGTACTCCCCGATCGTGACGCAGCGAAGCATCGGCAACTGCGTATCGTCGATGAGTCGGGTGAGGACTACCTCTATCCCGAGGACTACTTTGCTGAGATTGAACTGCCGCAGGCACTTCGACGCGCAGTCATTGCCGCCGTCTAACTACGCGTTGGAGCGGACCGTGACACGGCGGTGATTGGCGCGACGAGCGCGCGGGGAAAAGTATGCGCGCTCGTCGCGCATGCAAGCGGCACGTCCGGCCGCTCAACGCGATCGTTAGCCGACGAGGGCGGCTCCGTTTGGCGTCGGCGTTATACTTTGAGCACGGAGGCCTTTCATGCGAAAACTCGAGGACATTGAGCGCCAGATCGCAGAGCTCTCGCGCGAAGAGTTCGCGAAGCTGCGCGATTGGTTCCTGGAACAGGACGCGAAGGCATGGGACGCGCAGATCGAGGCAGACGTTCGCGCCGGCAAGCTCGATAAGCTAGGGGAAGCAGCTCGTCGTGCACACGCCGAAGGCAAAACAACCAAGCTTTGAATCACCACGCGGCCCCGGAGTATTGGTATTTCTACCGGGCTCTACCGGCGCAGGTGCGCGAGCTTGCCGACCGGTGCTTCGGGCTGATGAAGGCGAACCCGCGGCATCCCTCGATCCAGCTAAAGAAGGTTGGAGAGTATTGGGTAGCGCGTGTCGGACTTCACTACCGTGCGTTGGGCATCGATGTGTCCGACGGAATCTCATGGTTCTGGATCGGCACACATGCCGAGTACGACAAGATCGTCGGCTAACTACGCGTTGGAGCGGACCGTGACACGGCGGTGGTTGGCGCGATGAACGCGCGGAAGAAAGTATGCGCGCTCGTCGCGTTTTCAAGCGGCACGTCCGGCCGCTCAACGCGATCGTTAGACGCCATCTATGGAACCGCAGCAAGGGCCGCTGAAGCCGGATGCCTCATCGAGCAAACTTCCTTCTCGGAAGGAATCCGGCTTCTATGAACCGTACGCTGACCTACATAGAAACGTGCGCCTTTGGTTCCTGGCTTATGGAATCGGCGCGCCTGTATTCCTGGCTCAGTTTCCAGGTGCGATCGACGCTCTTCGTGCTGGTGATCTGCTGCGAGTCGTAAGTGGTTTGTTCCTTGGCGGTGTTGTGGTTCAGGTCTTCGCTGCACTGCTTTACAAGACGGCCATGTGGTATCTCTACATGGAAGAACTCGGCGAGTTCTCAGAGGATACGAAGCGCGTTCAGGTTTCTGCGTGGCTGTCCGAACAGTATTGGCTCGAATCCTTATTTGATGCCTCAACGCTCATTCTGTTTGCAGCCGCAACGTGGTTTACGGTTCGTACGGTGGCTTAATGGCGTCTAACTACGCGTGTATGGAGCGGACCGTGACACGGCAGCGATGGGCGCGCCGAACGCGCCCTGAATATTGTGCGCGTTCGACGCGCCTGGACACCTTGCGTCCGGCCGCTCAACGCGGGCGTTAGCGGTCACAGGCAGGTCGGCGGTACACTCCGCGCTAGTCAAAAGTTGAGGGCAGGCGCATGGCACGCGCTGTGGCAGAGATCGAGCAAGAAATCAGAGCGCTTGCGCCGGCGGAGAAGGAACGGCTACTCAGGGCGTTGCTCGAAGAGCTCGATGGGCCTGCCGACGCTGACGCCGAGCAGGCTTGGCTTGAGGAAGCGCAACGACGCAGCCGCGAACTCGAGGCCGGGCTCGTAAAGCCGGTTCCGGCCGATGAGGTATTTCGCCGCGCACGCGACGAACTCAAGCGCTGATGAATGTTGCGTTCCTCCCGGCCGCGGAACGCGAGCTCCGGGAAGCGGCCCGCTACTACGAGGCGCGAGCACCGGGCTTGGGGTCCGAGCTTATCGTTGAGCTCGAGCGCATCTGCAGCGTTATCGCTGAACGTAACGAGATCGGTCCCAGACTCGACGCGAAACATCGAAAGGTGGCGCTACGCCGCTTCCCCTTTGCGCTCATCTATCGGGTTGACTTGGACGCCCTATTAATCGTTGCCCTGGCTCACAAGCGCAGGAAACCCGGCTATTGGCGCTCGCGCAAGTGACCGCTAACTACGCGTTGGAGCGGACCGTGATACATCAGCTGGTAGCGCGCCGAGCGCGCAGAAGACAGTATGCGCGCTCGTCGCGCTGGCAAGCGGCACGTCCGGCCGCTCAACGCGATCGTTAGGCGTGTCATTTTATCTACAGCGGGTGCGAATACCCAAAGTGGAGGCAAACATGAGCAAGGACCTGATCCCGAAGGTGACTTTGGCCGGTTCAAGGCGCACGTTCCTGCACAGGAGCGCAGTGGTACTTGGGGGCGCGCTTCTGGGCGGCCCCGCTTTTGCCGCCAAGCAAGTCTGTCGGCTCACCGAGTCCGAGATACTTGGTCCGTTCTATCGGTTCGGCGCGCCGTTTCGGAGCCAGCTGGCAGGACCTGACGAGCCCGGTGACAGGCTTATTCTGACCGGCACGGTATTGAGTTCAGATTGCCGTACACCCCTGCCGGGGGCATTGATTGAGGTGTGGCAAGCGAACGACGCTGGCTTATACGACACCAACAAGCCAGGCAACTTCACCGAGGCCACCACCTTCCACTTGCGGGGGATGCTGTATACCAATCAAAAGGGGCAATACGAGATTGAGACGATTGTGCCGGGCCGATACCCGGTCCCGCCAAATCTCCCGGGGCTTGAGAAATACGCGGGGCTGACGCGACCTGCGCACCTTCACTTTCGGGTCATGGAGTCGCTGCACGTCCCGGTAACGACGCAGCTCTACTTCAGGGGCGATCCGTTCATTGCCAACGATCCCTGGGCCGGTCACAAACCCTCCCTGGCGATAGATCTACAACAAGATGGCAACCTTCGCCGCGGCGTTTTTGACATTGTGGTCGCCAGGGGCTTGTAGGACGTGCGCCTAACTCGGCGCTGCAGCCGACCGGTCTCGCCTTCGGCTCGGCCGGCGGCTGAGCTTCGGCGTTAGACCGTGTGAACCAGAAGAGACGGAGGAGAAACGTCGCTACACGACGTGAGTTCCTGACAGCCCTTGCCGGCTTCGGCTCAAGTATTGCCGTGTCAGGCTGCTCATCGCTTACGGACACGCAGGCTGCTCCGGCCTTCAGCCAAAAATTGATCGACGTTCACCATCACATACTGCCGGCGTTCTACATGGCCGAAGCCAAAGATCGGGTCGTTGCGCAAGGGCAGGGCTATTTGCCTCAGCGAGTCTTGGAATGGACCCCGGAAAATGCGCTCGCCGAAATGGACCGCAACAACGTTGTCACCGCGCTCCTGTCGATTTCGACACCAGGGATATGGTTCGGCGACGTGCAGGCGGCACGCGCGCTGGCGCGGAAATGCAATGAATATGCGGCTGAACTGGTCGAGACATACCCGAACCGTTTTGGGTTTTTTGCCTCGGTACCGCTGCCAGACACAGAAGGTAGTCTGCTCGAAATTGCCTATGCTCTCGACATTCTCAAAGCCGACGGCGTTGTCTTGTTGACGAGCTACGGTGAAACATGGCCGGGCGATCTACGCTACGCCGCCGTCTTCGAGGAGCTTAACCATCGCAAAGCGGTGGTGTACCTTCATCCGACGGGCCCTGATTGCTGCCGAAATCTCATCCCGTCTGTGCCCTACGTTTTCACAGAACTACCGCACGATACGACACGAGCGATCACAAGCCTTCTGTTCTCCGGTTCCTTCGCTCGGTTTCGCGACATCCGTTTCATTGTTTCGCACGCTGGCGGCACGCTACCGATGGTTGCGGGACGCATTTCGCGACAAAGCCGCTCGATGAGAGACCTCGCCGAAAAAGTACCGAAGGGCGTCGAGTACGAGCTACGAAGACTCCATTATGAGATCGCCGGGTCGGCGAACCCCCCGGCAATGGCCGGGCTAATGAATCTCGTTCCTACGACGCAGATCATGTTTGGCAGCGACTATCCATGGGGTCTCATCGGAGTAACAGCCACGGGAATGGCTGAATTAGGCCTCTCGGCCGCGGACATCCGCGCGATTGGAAATGAAAACGCTATGGCGCTCTTCCCGCAGCTTCGCACGCGACAATAGGAAACGCGTGGCCACGGTCTAACTAGCGCATGCAGCCGACGCGACCCGCATCATCATACCTTCAGTTGAGTTACGATCTGCCGTGCGGGTCGCGCGGCTGATGCGCGGTACGTTAGAGCGCAGCCGTGCTGCCCGACTTTTGTCGCGATGCCTTTGAGGGGTTTCGAGTTGCGCACATCCGAGCGCAGTACTTCATCATTGGCTGGATGTGGTTCATCTGCCTAACTTTAGGCGTCGTGCGATGGTTGCTAGGAGCGGAATCGCCGCCGCTTCTTTCCCGTGAGACGCTCGGCTGGGCCGTTGTACTAGTCGGCGTCTCACTCTACTTGCCACGATTTAGCTATCGCCTTACTCGGCATATGCTCGAGTCGGAATACTGCCCCGATCAGTTCGGACGCTCTTATCGTGAGTACGAAGCAGTGCGGAAGAAGTATGAAGCCGAAGCTGCGCTCTAACTACGCGTTGGAGCGGACCGTGACACGACAGTGGTTGGCGCGCCGAGCGCGCGGAAGAAAGTATGCGCGCTCGCCGCGCTGGCAAGCGGCACGTCCGGCCGCTCAACGCGAGCGTTGGACGTCAGAACAGACATAGGGAGAGCGTGACGGCAATCGCTCTCTTCTACTGAGAGGGAGGTGCAAGATGAAGATCCGAAAAGCGTCACTACTGCTGGTTGTCGTGAGCATCGCCTTTATCGGCGGCAATGCTCTCGCCGAATCCAAGCCGGACCCAAAGATGGAAAACCTATTCCAGAAGGCCCTGGCCAAGGAGTTCACGCCCGGCCGAGTGGTCATCGTCAGCTTGGTGGAAGTCCCGCCCAACACGACCTTGGAACGGCACTGGCACCCCGGAGAAGAATTCCATTACTGCTTGGAAGGAGAAACGGAACTCCTGATTGATGGGCAGCCCACGGTCCTGGAAACGCCGGGTAAGGTTTCGCATGTGCCGTATAAAAAAATGCACACCGTGGTTACGAAAAAAAAGGGCGTGAAGCTATTGGTGTTTCGCGTGCACACCGAAGGTGAGCCGGTGCGTTACCTCGAGAAGGGCGGCACGGCGGAGAAGTAATGGCTGACGTCCAACTAGGCGCTCCAGCGGACGCCCCTCGCCCTGCGGGCTCGGGGGTCCCTCGCTCGCAGCGCTCGCTCGGCGCCGCTGAGCGCCAGCGTTAGAGGCCAAGCGGACCCAAGGTTTATACTCCACCGCTATGGACAGCAAACACTCCGTCGACATGCCTGGCGTGGAATTCGTGGTGGACCGCCGCGGTCAGAAGCGCGCGGTGCTCATCAGCCTCAAGAAGCACCGCGCCCTTTGGGAAGACTTATACGACGCGTACCTAGTGCAGCGCCGGCGGCGTGAGCCGCGCGAGTCACTGGCGCAGGTCAAGCGCCTGCTGCAGCGATCCAGCAAGCGCCGGGCTCGTGCCTGAGTATGCGATTTTCTTTGCGCGTTAAGCTCGAAAGGAGCTGCAGGCGCTTGACCCGACGGTGGCGAGGCGCGTGATACACCGCATCGAAGCGTTGGCGGCAACGCCTCGGCCGCCCGGCTGTAAGAAGCTCGAGGGTTCGGAGAATGTGTGGCGGATACGGATCGGCGCGACGCTTACAGGTAGCTTGGCAGTAGCTTGGCCTCTAACATCGCGTTGGAGCCGAACGCGCGGCCAGCAGCTTCGGTGAGGTAACACGGATGTCGATGTTCTCAATCAAGTGCTTTCGTTGTGCGGCGTCGATGCCGCGCGTCGGTCAACGCGGACGTTAGGCGGCACGGGACGTGCTGCAAGGCGCTCGTGCATTCTTGAAAACCTGACGCCCGTCGTGACTTTCAAGGAGGTGGAAGTCACATGCAAACGCGAAGGCCTCCCGTGGACACGCAGGAACCTGAGGGCAGCAGCGCCATCGATCGAAGGACTGCGCTCGTGCGGATGTCCACAATTGTCGCAGCTGCAGCGTGGGTGGCGCCCGCCAAGGCGGCAAAAAGCCAACGCGGCTGACAAGGCCCTCGATCAGCCGTTGGGGGAAACGTCGCAGCGGCGGAGTCGCCATTTTCGCTCCACACCACGGGAGGCAGCGCGTCATGAAAACAAAACTCAGCTATTGCCTACTCGGCGGCCTACTGGCAGTCACTGGCTGTCAGAGTCCTGGTGCGGGAAGCAGTTCGGACACGCCGGCCGCCGTGTCGACGTCGGCCGACAAGGCCGCTGTCCTTGCCGTAGTCCAAGGATTCGAGGACGCCTGGAATCGTCACGACATGGATGCGTTCGCGGCGTTATTTCACGAAGATGCCGCGTGGGTCCACTGGCGCGGCGGGTACTGGCGCGGCCGCGACGAGATCAAGAACGGCCACCTGGCTATCCACCAGACCTTTTACAAGAACAGTCACATGCAAACGATTGCCGTCGAGGACGTCACGTTTCTCACGCCTATCGTCGCCGTTACACACGATCGTGCCGACCTGACTGGAGATGAGCGGTCGCCTGGCCAACTCCTTCGATACCGAAAAACGATGGTGATCACGAACCGGAGCGGTCTCTGGCGTATCTCTGCGGGTCACAACACGCGGTTGCAGGACGAGATCGAGTGAGCGGTGGGTCGGCTCGGCTGGCGCCGCCTAACCAGCGCTTGCAGCCGACGAAGGCGCGCCGTCGACTGCGTAAGAAATGACGGCATTCCGCACGCCTTCGCGGCTGAAGCGCGATCGTTAGACGGCGCGGAAATGGCGAATCGCGAGGGTAAGGCTCACTTCAAGGCGCTGCGAAGCGCGATCACTCGAGCTCTGAATGAGGCAGATCCGGTCGGCCTTATCAGCGGAGGCGCACCTCTCGATGAATACTCACCGGAAATTGGAACAATCCTGCCGCGGTTAAAGGAGGCCTCCTCGGAACAGCTGCTCCGTCGCATAATTCACGAAGAGTTCGCGCGGTGGTTCGGAGCGGATGTTGCGGGTAGCGAAGAGAAGTATGCTGAAGTTGCCACGCGCATCTGGTCTCAGCTCAACGAGGAGCGCACCGTCTAACAACGCGTTGGAGCAAACGCGCGGCCAGTAGCTTCGATGAGGTCCCAGGGATGTCGACGTTCTTAATCAAGTGCCTTCGTTCCGCGGCAGCGATGCCGCGCGTTGCTCAACGCGGACGTTATGCGCCATTCGCGGGTGCCCAGCGGCTGTGGCAGCATTGACGCCCTCACGGAGGCTTCGCCTATGTCCACGGCTAAGGAAGAACTCACCCGCCTTATCGAAGAGCAGCCCGAAGACAGCTCCCCTGAGGAGATCGTTCGGGAGCTCGCATTTCATGTGATGGTGGAACGCGGCTTGGCCGACTCGGACGCGAAGCGGGTCATCTCGAATGATGAGATGGCTCGGCGCATCCGAACATGGCGCAACCTGGACCGCTGAGGCTGAACGCTGGCTCGAGGATATCTTCGAGTACATCGCAGCGGACAACCCGCAGGCTGCAGCCCAAACGATTCAGGGCATTTACGACCAGGCGCAGAGCCTCAAAGACTTTCCGGAGATGGTTTTCGCTATCGGGCTTCAGCGCGGCACGTGCGAATCCTGCTGTACGGGCACTACCGCATCACGTATCTGATCACGGACGACGGAAACATTGACGTCCTTGGCGATACGGACACGCTGCTGATCGAGCTCAGGGACGCTCCTGTAGCGGAGACACGCGATCTCGACGAGAACACCGTTCTGGACGTAGACGCGAGCGGCAACATCTGCGCGATCACCATTGAGCACGCCTCCCAGCGTGCTGGAGCTCCAGGCTTCTCGTACGAGCAAGTCGCCGCATAACTACGCGTTGGAGCGGACCGTGACACGGCAGTGGTCAGCGCGCCGAGCGCGCGGAAGAGAGTATGCGCGCTCGTCGCGCCTGATGCGGCAGTGCCGGCCGCGCTCAACGCGGGCGTTAGACGACCGACACGACCCATTTGACGGCAGCGGTATACTGCTAGCCATGCGTAATGAATTCACCGCCATCATCGAGCGTGACGGGAAGTGGTTTGTGGCGTACTGCCCGGAAGTCCCCGGCGCGAACGGTCAAGGCCGCACAAAGGCTGCCGCCCGCAAGAGCCTTGCCGAGGCTATTGCACTTATTCTTGATGATCGACGCCGCGATGCTTTAAAGGGCTTGCCGCGCGGGGCACTGCGCGAGACGGTAACAGTGGGGTGAAGCGCGGCGTTTTGCTGCGCCACTTGCGCCGGAACGGCTGCTATCTCAAGCGCGAGGGTCGCTCGCACTCTCTCTGGTGCAATCCTTTAACCGGGCACGTTGAAGCCGTGCCGCGGCATTCGGAAGTTGCGAATGGTCTCGCTGCGAAGATCTGCCGATCGTTATCGATACCTGAGGTGGGCGGCTAGTCGCGCGATGATTTGGGCGAGCTCGCGGCTTGAAGCGCCAAGCGCCAGTAGCGACTTCACCAGCAGATCGAGCGAAACAGTAGGGTCGCCAGCTTCCATCTTTGCCACACGTGATTGGCTCGAGCGCACCGCCTTTGCCAGATCTGTTTGGGTAAGACCTTTGGCGCTGCGTCGGGCCTTGAGTCCTTCGGCGATCTTCAAACGCAGCTCGATGTACGCTGCCTCCGGTGTCTTCTGGGTCTTCTTGGCGAAGACCTCCACGATCACAATCGCATCGGCGTCGATGCGAAAGACGATGCGCCGTGTGCCGCGCACGTCTACGATCCGAAGTTCGTGGCAGCGCCGGCCGATCGCGGGCATCAGCCGCGAGTGAGTTAGGCGGCGCGCCATAGAGATCGGCAACGTTGACGCACTCGTGAGGTCGTTTTGGCATCCTCCTCATCGTTGAAGAACACCGCAAGACGGGCCGGGATACAGGTGCGCGCCTGCCTCGCGGCCTTACCGCCCGATGCGCGGAGGTGCCTCCAGAAGCTCCGCGAGGCCATTCGCTCCGCGGCGCCAGGCGCCGTAGAGAGCTTCAGTTATGGGATTCCTGCCTTGAGGCTTAACGGGCGGCCGCTCGTGTGGTACGCCGTCTGGAAACGCCACAGCAGCCTTTACCCGATGAGCGCGGCGATCAGGCGTGCCCACGCATCCGACCTCAAAGGATACGAGACCTCGAAGGGTACGATCCGATTTCCATTGACGAAGCCCTTGCCCTCGGCTCTTGTGAGACAACTCGTCAAAGCACGTATCGCTGAGTTACGAAAGAAGGTGAAGACGTGAGCTGCACGCCGCGTAACAGCGCGTTGGAGCGGACCATGACACGGCGGTGGTTAGCGCGCCGAGCGCGCGGAAGAGATTGTGCGCCGTCGGGCCTGATGCGGCAGTGCCCTGCCGCTCAACGCGAGAGTTAGATGTCGCGGCTCGCGTCTGGACTGATCGTCACCGCGGGGCTATTCAACCTGGCCTTCGCGATCTTCCATCTATTCTTCTGGCGCCTCTTCGACTGGCAGAAAGAGCTTCCCCGACTTGGCATATCTAACCGCGGCATCATGCAAGTGCTGAACCTCTGCATGACATACGTTTTTGCTGTAACGGCCTCCGTTCTTTTTCTCTTCCCGAACGAGGTCGCCGGCACGGAACTCGGTCGCTTCTTGCTAATCGCGATTGCCGGGTTCTGGTTGGCCCGGGCGATCTTTCAGCCGATGTTCTTTGGGCTGCAACACCCATTGTCGGTAGTGCTGCTTGGTGTTTTCATTCTCGGCACGATCCTCCATGGTCTTGCCTGGTGGGTTGCGCGCGGCATCTGACTACGCGTTGGAGCGGACCGTGGTACGGCAGCGGCGGGCGCGCCTGACGCGCTGGAGATATCGAGATGATCGAAGGGTCATCAGACGCAAGGCGGGCGCGCAGTTGGGCGTGGCGTCGTGTGGGCGCTCATTCCCTTCGCATGCACAGCCACGGTGCTTGAGGCCTGGGCAGCTCGCCGCTCCACAGACCGCTATGTCGACTCCAGAATTGGTCAACTACTTCGTCGCAGAGAAGCACGGGGGGTTCTTGCTGAGCTGCCTCGGGCTGGTAAGCGTCGCACTTGCGGGCTACCTTTGGATGAATCGAAGCTCCTTCGTGGCCATGGCGTGGTCGTATCGTCAAAGCCGTCGAAGTTGGCTTCGTTCTGATAGGTCTCGCTCTTGTGTTGCTATTTCCCAAGCCAAGTACTTGGTCGGCCGTCGGGCTTGGGTTGCTCGTCGAAGCTGCTGTATTTTTAGCGTTTGATGTGTTCGCCGACCAGCGTGCTCTCGTGTACACCACCTGGCTTGGCAGCCTGGTCGCTGTTTAGCGGGCAGTGAGGATGCGATGGACGACGATCTCGAAGCCTTGAGCCGTGAGGAACTCGTTCGCGAAGTCAGGCGGTTGCGCGGAGGGATTCGTGCTCACCGCGACAGCAGCGGGCACGACCTCTGCTGGCATCACCCACAGCTTTGGGGCCTACTGCCCGAGCGCGTGGTGCCGGACGTAGCGGTCCCACCCTGGCCGAAGTTTTTGCGCGGGTGTGTGCGCTACCGGGAGTCACTGGATCGCGAGCTGCCCAACGCGCCGGCGGCGGATGTCGAGCTCAAATAGGGCACGAAGAGCACGGATTCCATGGTGCCGACACTCGTGCTCCTGCCTGGCATGGACGGCACTGGCGAACATTTCGCTCCGCTCATCAGCGCTCTGCGCGATCTCTTGCCCACAATCGTGGTGCGGTACCCGGATCAACCGCTCGACTACGCCGAGTACGAGCTGATCGCCCGGGCCGCCTTACCGCGAGACCGACCGTTCGTGGTCCTTGGCGAATCTTTTTCGGGACCGATCGCGCTCTCCATAGCCGCAGCGAATCCGACTGGACTGGTTGGGTACGTGCTCTGCGCGTCATTTGCGCGATGCCCGCGCCTGATCCTTCGCTTGCTTCGACCTCTCCTTGGTGTCATCCCTTCACACCGCGCGCCGAACGCGCTCGCGTCGCATTTTCTGATGGGCCGTTTTGCCACTCCTGATCTGCGTCGTGCGAACACCGAAGCGCTGCGCAGAATTTCACCCCGGACGCTCGCCACGCGCCTCGAGGCCGTCGCGGAGGTGGATGTCTCGGAAAAGCTCGAACACATCCGCATACCTGGACTCTATCTGCGGGGCACGGAGGATCGCCTGGTGCCAGCGGCGGCCGGTCAAGCGCTCGTGCGGCTCGCTCGGAACGTTCGCGTTGCCGAGATTGAGGGGCCGCACTTTCTGCTGCAGGTCAATCCGCAGGCGGCGGCGAAGGCCATCGGCGATTTCGTGGCAACATGCGTGAGCAGAGGGAACAAGCCATGATCATCGGTGCGCATTCGATCATCTACAGCGCAAGTCCCGCCGCCGACCGCGCCTTCCTGCGTGACGTCCTGCGACTACCGAACGTCGATGTGGGTGACGGCTGGATGATCTTCGGCTTGCCGCCGGCGGAAGTTGCGGAGATGAAGAAGCGCAAGGTCGCGTGCGGGCCGGCGCAAGACCGCAGCCCCGTCATGCCCGAGCGAAAGCGGTGGGCGAGGGCGCATCGGCTCGAAAACCGGTCAGACAGACGAGGCGGGCCGCCGCTTCGATGAAGATCATCCAGGTGAAGGTCAAGCCCAGTTCACGAACACGCGAGCTCGAAGAGCTGAGCGATGGCACATGGCTCGCACGAGTCAAGTCGCCGCCGATCGACGGTAGAGCCAACGAGGAGCTGGTGGAGCTGATCGCCGAGCACTTCGACTTGCGAAAGAATCAGGTATCGATCAAGCGCGGAGCTTCTGGGCGCGTCAAGTTGGTGCAGATCGAGGGCTGACGCGACGAGGCAAAGGAGGGTTCTGTGGATTCGTCCGACGAAATCAAGCGCCTTCTGACCGAGACCCGGGACGCGCAGCGCGAGCATCTGGCCGCGTACCGACGCGTCGCAGAGCGCTCGGTGGCGCTTCAGGAACAGGCTTTCGCTCCATACGTTCGCGCGCAACGTCGCGGCTTCGAGCCCGAGCGCAAACTCGATGATCTGAAGCACGAATGGGTCCGGTGAAAGACGCGCGGCGTATGATGCTCTTCATATGCGCACATTCCGGGGAGTGTCACGGTGATCCGATTCCAGATCGTCGAGCGCACCGGCGCGAATCTGCACAAGACCCTGGTCGATGCGATGCGCAGCTCGGAGCTGCGCACGTTCGTCGCCACCAAGCGTGGACGCAAGATTCAGCACGTCAACCCCTCGTATCACGGCTGGATGAATTGGTCGGTCGCGCATGGCGTAATCAGTTGCGAAGTCCTCAGCCCGCAGAAGCCCGGGCGGGAGTGGCAGCTGTTCAGCGCGTTCCTCGGACGTCTGGCCGATCGCTACGCTGACCGCATCGCGGCGATCAACATTCAGTTTCCCGCGTCCATTCCGCTGGAGGTGCGTGTGTCGAGGCGCAAGCGCAGAGCCCGCGGGTAACGTGCATGTCGGACGAGGTCGCGCTTCGCTACGTCATCCCGCTGATCTTTCTGTTGAGTGGTGCCGGCCTCCTGACCGGCGCGCTGGTGCTTCTCGTTCGCACGCGGGCGTTTCTCGCAAGGGCAGCGGAAACGGTGGGACAGGTCGTCGCGCTGGACGAGGAACCGCTAATGGAGGCGGGCGACCCGCACACGTACCGTCCGATTGTCTCGTTTCAAGTCGCCGGCACGCCGATCCGGTTCGAGTCGATGGCACACAGCAATCCACCGGAATACGAGATCGGCGCGTCGGTCCGTGTGCTCTACGACCGTGACCGCCCGAGCGAGGCCCGGATTCGTTCTTTCGTGAGTCTCTGGCTGTTGCCGATGATTCTCGGCAGTCTCGGGTTCATCTTCACGGTAGTCGGATCGGGGCTATTGCTGGGGTACATTCCGCCGTGATCGTCGCGGACACGGAACGCCTGGTCCTTCGTCGCCTCACCATCGCGGACGCGGAATTCATCCTCGAGCTGCTGACTGACCCCGGGTTCCTGCGATTCGTCGGCGACAAGGGCGTCCGAACGTTCGACGATGCGCGCGAATACATCCTGAAAGGGCCGATCGAAAGCTACGAGCGGTTCGGCTTCGGGATGTATCTCGTCGAGCTGAGACAGGATGGAACGCCGATCGGGATCTGCGGGCTGGTGAAACGGGCGTTTCTGCAGGATGTGGACGTCGGGTTTGCATTCCTCCCGCAATTTCACGCGAAAGGTTACGCGATCGAGGCGGCCTCCGCCGTCGTCGCGTACGCGAAACGAGCGCTCGGATTGGTGCGCATCGCCGGCATCACGAGGCCGGACAATCATGGCTCGATTCGAGTGCTCGAGAAGCTGGGCCTGAAGTTCGAGCGAATGGTCGAGCTCGGCGAGAATGGTCCGATTGACAAGCTGTTCGTTCGGGACCTGTAGAGGAGAACCTCGTGCTCACGGTGGCAAACGTTCTCATCGGCGCCGTCGCGCTCCTGCATCTCGCGTTCCTGGTTCTCGAGATGTTCTTCTGGGATCACCCGTTCGGGCGCAGGACGTTCGGGATGACGGTGGAGCAGTCGGCCGCGTCCAAAGCGCTCGCGGCGAATCAGGGTCTCTACAACGGATTTCTGGCGGCCGGGCTCGTGTGGGGTCTGTGGGCCGGGAGCTTCGACGTGAAGGTGTTCTTTCTCGTTTGCGTCTTACTGGCCGGCGTCTACGGCGGCATCACCGCAAAGCGCTCCATTCTCATCACGCAGGCGCTGCCGGCAGCGCTGGCGCTCGCGTGCCTGATCGCCGCCTCATGACACGTCATCTCGCGGGAATCGTCGTCGGGGGGCTCGTCGCCGCAGCTCTCGACATCCTCTTCGCATTCATCGCGGCCGCGCAGTCGGGGCGATCGCCGATGCGCGTGCTGCAGGCGATCGCGAGCGGCCTTCTCGGGGCGGACGCGTTCAAGGGCGGCGCCACCTCGGCAGCACTGGGCCTTCTCGCTCACTGCCTGATTCTCATCGTCGCCGCGGGCGTGTATTTTGCGGCGACCCGGCGCGTCGCCGTGCTCCGCGAGCACCCGGTCCCGGGCGGTCTGCTATTCGGGGTGTGCGCGTACGTCGTCATGAACGTGATCGTGCTGCCGATCTCGGCGATTCCGTTCAAGATGACATACGCCATGGCAACGGTGGTCGAAGGCCTGATCGTTCACGCAGTCCTGGTCGGGCTGCCGATCGCGCTGGCGATCCGGCATTTCTCGGATCGGACCGGGAGCAGCGCGGCGCAAGGCGCGAGTCGTAGAATGCCTCCCGGTGGTGTCTGACCATCACGGGAGCGAACGATGAGCCAGGAATCCCTGCGCGAGCTGCTCGAGCGCATCCATGAGCGCCTGAGCCGAAGCAGCTCCGTCGACGATCGTTCGCGCGAGCTTCTCAGCACTGTCATGCGCGACATCGAGCACGCGCTGAACCGCAGCGGCACGAACGGCACTCGCAGGCTCGATGCCACGCCGCACCTCGAGGCGCTCGCCGTGAGATTCGAGTCGGAGCATCCGGCTCTCGCGGGAGTTCTACGTCAACTCATCGACGCGTTGGGGAAAGCGGGAATCTGACAGGCTTCTTCAGTCGTCCATCAGAAAGCTACGGAGCTGCTCGCTTCTGCTCGGGTGACGAAGCTTCCTGAGCGCCTTCGCCTCGATCTGGCGGATGCGCTCTCGGGTGACGTCGAACTGCTTGCCGACCTCTTCCAGAGTGTGGTCGGTGTTCATGTCGATGCCGAAACGCATGCGGAGCACTTTCGCTTCGCGCGGCGTCAGCTGGGCGAGCACGGCGTGCGTCGTCTCGCGCAGGCTCTCCATCGTGGCCTGATCGATCGGGGAAGCGACCGAGGTGTCCTCGATGAAGTCCCCGAGATGCGAGTCCTCGTCGTCGCCGATCGGAGTCTCCATCGAGATGGGCTCCTTCGCGATCTTGAGGACCTTGCGCACCTTGTCCTCGGGCATCTCCATGCGCACCGCGAGCTCCTCGGGGGTCGGCTCGCGGCCCATCTCCTGCAGCATCTGCCGGGAGATGCGGTTCAGCTTGTTGATCGTCTCGATCATGTGCACGGGAATGCGGATCGTGCGCGCCTGATCTGCGATCGAGCGGGTGATGGCCTGGCGAATCCACCACGTCGCGTAGGTCGAGAATTTGTAGCCACGGCGGTACTCGAATTTGTCCACGGCCTTCATGAGGCCGATGTTGCCTTCCTGGATGAGGTCCAGGAACTGCAGGCCGCGGTTCGTGTACTTCTTCGCGATCGAGATCACGAGGCGCAGGTTCGCCTCGACCATCTCCTTCTTCGCGCGGCGCGCTTTTGCCTCGCCGATCGAGACGTCGCGGTTCACCTCCTTGATGTCCGCGATCGAGAGGTGGTAGTGAACTTCGAGGGTCTGCAGCTTCTTCTGCCGGCGCTCGATCTCCTCCTTGAATTTGCCGAGCGCGGAGGAGTACTTCTTGCCGCCCTTCACGTGCTTCGCGAGCCAGCGCGAGCTCGTTTCGTTCTTCGGGAACGTTGCGATGAAATCCTTGCGCGGCATGCCGGCGTCGCGCACGGCGATGACCATGATCTCCTTCTCGAGCTGGCGCACCTCGGAGATGTGCGAGCGCAGGTGGAAGATGAGCGCCTCGAACATGCGCGGCGCGAGCTTGAGCTCCATGAACTCGGCGGAGAGCTTCTTGCGGATCTTCAGCGTCTTCGTCTCGCGCGCACCGAGCTTCGCGATCGCGCCGAGCGCCTGGTTGTAGAGCTTCTGGATCGAGGCGAAGCGCCGCGCCGCTTCCTCCGGATCCGGGCCCGTGTCGATGACTTCCTCGCTCTCCTCGCCGTTCTCGCCTTCTTCCACTTCCTCGGCGTCGTCTTTCGCCTCGATGACTTCCATCTTCGTCGGATTCTGCGGCTGCGCGATCACGTCGGGCGCGTTCGGATCGATGAAGCCGACGATGAGATCGACCAGGCGACCCTGCCCGGCCTTCACCGGCTCGTAAGCCTTCAGCAGGAAATCGAACGTCGCCGGGTACATCGAGAGCGCGGCGCGCACCGCATCCAGGCCTTCCTCGATGCGCTTGGCGATGCGGATCTCGCCCTCGCGCGTGAGCAGCTCGACCGTGCCCATCTCGCGCATGTACATGCGCACCGGATCGGTCGTGCGGCCGAGCTCCGCATCGAGCGCGGCGAGCGCGGCGGCGGCTTCCTCGATGGCCTCTTCATCGGCGGGAGCGCTCGGCTCCGCGGCGAGCAACGACTCGGAGTCCGGTGCCTTCTCATACACCGGAATGCCCATGTCGTTGATGGTGTTGACGATGTCTTCGATCTGCTCGGGATCGACGATCTCGGAGGGCAGGTGATCGTTCACCTGCGCGTAGGTGAGATAGCCCTGCTCCTTGCCGCGCGCGATCAGCAGCTTCAGCTGCGACTGCCGCTCCTCGGGCATGACCGGGATGCGGCGCTCGATGCCGAGCGGCTTGCGGCCCTCGCTCTTGCCTGCGGCGGCGCGCACTCCGGCCGCAACGCCCTTCGCAGGCGCGGCTGCGCCGCTGCCTTTGGACGCCTCCGGCTTCGCGTGCAGCGCAGCCTTCGACTTCACCTCGGCCGCCTTGCGCGCAACGACCTGCTGCGGCTTGCGATGCTTGTCGCTGGCCGTCGGCGGTTTCCTCTGGCTGTGAGCTGCCGACTTCATCGGCTTCCTGTCAGCAGATGCGCGTTTCCTGGAGGCTGCAGCGGGCTTGTGCTTGCGTGTCATGTTCTCAATGAGGCGGGCGGAGGAGTGTTCCCCTAGGTGAGAGCCTGGGCGGTGCAACTCAAGGGGTGCCGGGAGCAAAACGCGGCATTCTATTTGACGGCTCAAACGCTGCCAAATGGAGCTGTCAAGGGCTCGCGCCGGGCGGGCGTGCTTTGATCGTAAGTCTTTGAAATTCCTTGAGTTCGGCTTCCGAGAGCGTTCCGAGCTCGCTCTTCGCCCGCAGCTCCTCGAAGCGCTTTGCATCGCTCGCCTCGATGAGCTTCTCGAGGGCGCCCACGAGCTCGTCGGTCCGCGCGCGCGGATCGGGGACGAGCGCATCGCTCTCCACCAGCGCCGAGAGCTGCTGCTTTCGCTCGGGTTGCTCATTCCAACGCTCGATCAGTTGGCCCGATGACACCGCCGGGCGTGCGCGCAAGTCATCGAGGAGCTGCCGCAGCACGTCGATGCCGCGCTGATCGACGCGATCGAGTGCGGCGCGAAGCTCCGGGCCGACGCTCGCGGCGATCGAAGGATGATTCACGAGCGCGGCGATGGCCTGCCGCATCAGGCTGCCGCGCCCGGCACTAGTTCCCGTCGAAGCGCGAGCTCGCGCGACGGGCCGTGCGGGATAGGCTTCCGCGGCGCTGCCGGCCGTCCACAGCTCCTCGAGTCGTTCCGGCGAAAGCCGGACCGTTTCCGCCACGCGCGCCATGAGCAACTCACGAAACACGCCGGCCGGCACTCGCGCGAGCAGCGGGCGTGCGGCTTCGGCAAATCGCGCACGGCCGTCCGCGTGCGTGAGATCCGTTTGTGACTCGAGCTCGCGCGCGAGGTACTCGGAGAGCGGCACGCCACCGGCGATGCGTCGCTCGAAGGCCTCGCGCCCTTCCTCGGCGACGAGCGAATCGGGGTCATGCCCCTCCGGCAGAAACAGGAAGCGGATCTCCCGTCCCTCGCGCGCCTCGGGCAGCGCGATCTGCAACGCGCGCCACGCCGCGGCGCGGCCGGCACGATCGCCGTCGAATGCAAACACCACCTGGCTCACGAGCTTGAAGATGCGTTTCAGGTGGTAGTCGGTCGTCGCAGTGCCCAACGTCGCCACCGCGTACGTGATGCCCGCCTGATGCACGCGCACGGCATCCATGTAACCCTCGACGATGAGCAGTTGCTTGAGCGGCGCTCGAGCCTGCCGTGTCTCGTAGAGACCGTAGAGCTCGCGTCCCTTGTGAAACAGCGGCGTCTCCGGCGAATTGAGGTACTTCGGCTCGCCGTCGCCGATCACGCGGCCGCCGAACCCGATCACGCGCCCGCGCGCATCGCGGATCGGAAACATGAGCCGGTCGCGGAACCGGTCGTAGTGGCGTTCGCCGTCGCGTCCCGTACCGCGCTCGCGCTCGACGATGAGCCCGAGCTCGGCGAGCGCGCTGCGTGCGGTGTCCGTGCCGCCGAAGCGCTGCAGCACCTCGTTCCACGAGCTCGGCGCGTAGCCGATGAGGAAGCCATCGAGGCTCTCGCGAGTCAGGCCGCGTGTGGCGACGTATGCCCGCGCGCGCGGATCGCTCGCGAGCCGCTCCGCGTAGAAGCGCGCGACGCGCATCATGAGCTCGAACTGCGAGTCATCCGTACGGCGCGGCGCGCCGACCTGCGCCTCGCGCGGCACCTCCACGCCGAGGCGCGTCGCGAGCTCCTCGATCGCCTCGGGAAACGACAGCCGATCGTGCTGCATGAGAAAGCCAAGCGCGGTGCCGTGCGCGCCGCAGCCGAAGCAGTGATAGAACTGCTTCTCCGGGCTCACCCAGAACGACGGCGTCTTTTCAGTGTGGAACGGACAGCACGCCTTGTACTCGCGCCCCGCTTTCTTCAGCTGCACGCGCGCACCCACGATCTCGACGATGTCCGCTCGTGCGATGAGATCGTCGATGAAGCTCTGCGGGATGCGGCTCATGGCGGTCAGCGCCCGAGGATGAGCGCCGCGACGAGCGCGGCGAGGGCGAGCGCACCGAGCGCGCCCGTCAGCGCGATGCGCCGCCGCTTGCGGCGGAACCTCGCGAGGCTTTCCGGATCGATGTAGTGCGCGCCGCCTTGCTCACGCAGCACGCCGGCGTGCGTCAGATCCGCGACGGTGTCGCGCTCATCCTCGCTCAATTGCAGCACATCGAGCGCGCGCGCGGCATCGAACGCATCGCGCTGGCCCAGCTTTGCGAGCAGCCGCCGCTCGCGCTCGAAGCGCCGCGCGACCGCGATGCAGACGAGAGCGATGAGGATGAGGCAGAGGGCGGTGGCGAAGCCGCGACCGAACATGCGGAAAGCTTACAGCCTACAGCTTACAGCCTACAGCCAAGACCAAGAGCGCAGACGCCGAAGAGGCGCGCTTCTTTTCCGGGCTGTAGGCTGTGAGCTGTAGGCTGGCTAGCCGGCAAGGCGCGCCTTGATTCGCGCGCTAACGGCTGCCATATCTGCTCTGCCCTGAGCGCGCGCCTTGACGGCTCCCATCACCTTGCCCATGTCCTTGACGGAGGAGGCGCCGGTCGCGGCGATCGCTTCGGCGATGAGGGAGTCGAGCTCGACGTCGGAGAGTTGCGCGGGCAGATAGCCCTGCAGCAGCGTGACTTCGGCGGTTTCCCTGGCGACCAGGTCCTGGCGGCCGCCCGCCTGGAAGTGCGCGATCGATTCTCGTCTCTGTTTCAACATCTTCTCGAGGACCGCGAAAACCTGCGTGTCGTCGAGGGTGATGCGCTCATCGACCTCGCGCTGCTTGATGCCGGCGAGGATCATGCGGATCGCCGCGAGCCTGTCCTTCTCTCCGGATCGCATCGCGGATTTCATGTCTTCGGTGATGCGCTCCTTGAGCGTCATCGCGACGCGCGCGAACCGTCGCGCGACATGCGCTTCATGTGGCGCTTGATCGCGGCGGCTTTCTTGCGTTTCCGTTCTTGAGTCGGCTTTTCGTAGAATTCGCGACGGCGCAGCTCGGTGAGAATGCCGGCCTTCTCGCAGGCGCGCTTGAAGCGCCGCAGGGCGGCATCGAAGTACTCGTTCTCACGCACGCGAACGCTCGGCATCGCAGACCTCAAGACGTTGAATTAACTGGAATTTTTGCCGCGCCAGTACGCGACAAGGGTCGCGATTCTAAAGAGCGGCGTGGCAAAAGGCAAAGCACGAGCGCCCGATTACACCCATGCGAGTCCTCGCGATCGAATCCTCCTGCGACGAAAGCGCCGTCGCCGTGCTCGATGCCGAGCGCGGCCTCATTGCGCACGAGCTCTTCAGCCAGATCGAGCTGCATCGGCTCTACGGTGGCGTGGTGCCCGAGCTCGCCTCGCGCGATCACGTGAGGCGGTTGCTGCCGCTGGTTCGCGCGGCGTTCGAGCAGGCGGATACCCGTCCGCATGATCTGTCGGGCGTCGCCTATACGGCAGGTCCAGGGCTCATCGGCGCGCTGCTCACCGGCGCGGCGCTCGGGCGCAGCCTCGCTTACGCATGGCGCGTGCCCGCGATCGGCGTCCATCACCTCGAGGGCCACCTTCTCGCACCGCTGCTCGAGCCCGACGTGCCGCCGTTTCCGCACGTCGCGCTGCTCGTCTCGGGCGGTCACACGATGCTGATCGAGGCGCAGGCGATCGGCCGCTACGAGCTGCTCGGCGAATCACGGGACGATGCGGCGGGCGAGGCGTTTGACAAGACGGCGAAGCTTCTCGGGCTGCCGTATCCGGGGGGCCCCGAACTTGCGAGGCTCGCGGAGTCCGGCCGGCCCGGCGCGTTCGAGTTTCCCCGCCCCATGCTCGATCGCGCCGGGTTGGAGTTCAGCTTCTCGGGGCTGAAGACGGCCGTGCTGCGTGCGCTGCAGGGCCGCGAGCTCACGCAGCAGCTGAAAGCGGACGTGGCGTTCGGCGTGGAGGATGCGATCGTTGCGACGCTCGTCGGCAAGGCGCTGCGTGCGCTCGATATGACGGGGCTCTCGACCCTCGTGGTTTCAGGTGGCGTGAGCGCCAACACGCGCTTGCGCGATGCGCTGTCGAAGGCCGCCGCGGCGCGCGGCGCGCGCGCGTATTACCCGCGGCTCGAGTTCTGCACGGACAACGCGGCGATGATCGCGGTCGCGGGCCTCGCGCGTCTCGCCGCCGGCCAGCACGAGCCGACGGCGATTCGCGCTCACGCGCGCTGGCCGCTCGAGTCCGTGCCGCCGCTCGCGCAAGGGCACGCCTCATGAACGATCGCATCTTTCTGCGCGGGCTCGAGGTCGAGTGCGTCATCGGCTTCATCGAGTGGGAGCGCCGCGTCAAGCAGACCGTGGTGATCGATCTCGAGATGCCGGTCGACTGTCGCGCCGCCGCGCTCGTCGATGAGGTCGAGGCGACACTCGACTACAAGAAGGTTGCGAAGCGCGTCGCGGCGTTCGTCGAGGGCACGCAGTTCAAGCTCGTGGAGACGCTCGCACAGCGGGTGGCGCTCGTCGTGCTCGAGGAATTCGGCATCGAGTGGATCCGCGTGAGCATCAACAAGCCGGGCGCGATCCGCGGCTCGCGCGACGTGGGCGTGACGATCGAGCGCACGCGCGCGGATCTGGCGCGCTGATGCCGCGTGTTTTCGTCGCGGCGGGCAGCAACCTCGAGCCGGAGCGCAATCTCGCGCTCGCGCTCGGTGAGCTCGTGCGCGCGTTCCCCGATGCGCGCATCTCGCCGGCGTATCGCAATCGCGCCGTCGGCTTCGATGGGCCGGACTTCATCAATGTCGTCGCGGGATTCGCGACCGAGCTTCCGGTGGCCGAGATCGTCGCGCGATTGCGGCGGATCGAGGCGCTGTGCGGTCGGCCGCGCAACGCGCCGAAATGGGCGCCGCGCTCCATGGATCTCGACATCCTGCTGTACGGCGATCTCGTGTGCGAGGAGGCGAAGCTGCGACTGCCGCGGCCGGATCTCGCGAAGCGCGCCTACATGCTGGGGCCGCTCGCCGACATCGCGCCCGAAGTCGTGCACCCGACGGCGGGTCGGACGATCGGAGAGCTCTGGGATCGATTCGACCGCGACGCGCACCCGCTCACGCGCGTGGCGCTCGAACTCACCAGGCCACGCTCCGGCCGCCGTCGATCGCGAGCACCTGCCCCGTGACGTACGGCGCGCCGGTCGCGAAGAACAGCGCCGCGCGCGCGACGTCCTCGGGCGATCCGGCACGCTTCAGCAGCGTACGCGCGATGATCTCCTCCTGCAGCTCGCGATCGGCATCCTCGGCCCAGAGCACCGGACCCGGCGCGATGGCGTTCACGCGCACCTCCGGCGCGAGCTCGCGGGCGAGGGCTTTCGTCAGCATGATGAGCGCGGCTTTCGCGGTGCTGTACACCGGGTAGCGAGCGAGCGGGCGCGTGCCGTGAATGTCCGCGACGTTCAGGATCAGGCCGCGCGCCGCGCGCAGCGCCGGCGCCGCCGCCTGGGACAGGAAGAGGGGTGCCTTCACGTTCGTTCCGATGAGATCCTCCCAGGCCTCCTCCGTAATCTCGCCGATCGGCGTCGGATAGAAGCTCGAAGCGTTGTTCAGGAGCACGTCGACCCGGCCGAACGCCTGGCGTGCCTCCTCGATGAGACGCGGCAGGCGCGCCGTGTCGAGCAGATCGGCCTGCACCAGCGCGACGGAACTCGGCCGCGACGCCGTGAGCTCGCGCGACAGCGCGGCCGCCTCGTCGCGCGAGCCGCGGTA
>JBQTHP010000106.1:0-5195 GCA_052389755.1 Gammaproteobacteria bacterium | reverse complement strand
TCCTGAGCTTCGCGGTCGGCGGCCGATCGAAGCAGCCTTGACGGAGCTCGGCGCGCGAGAGGTGGAAGAAGTCCTGCAGCGCGGCGTTCATGGCCTCCCGGTTTGAGAGTGCGTTCGCCGCCTACCGTATCGCTCGCGGTGACGTGCCGGCCTTCGACGCTAGCGGCGCGTTCCGCTGGGGAAGTCGCTGGACGCATCCAGGCCGGTATGTCGTTCATGCGGCTGAAAACTATTCCCTCGCGGTCCTCGAAACTCTGGTTCACTTCAATCTCGGCGAGCTGCCGCCGCGCCTCACCGTCGTGCAGCTGACGATTCCGGCCGAGGTGTCACGAGAGGTGCTGAAGGCCGAGGAATTGCCGGATTGGCATCGCGCTCGGCCGTATGCGGCCAGCCGGAGCTACGGGGATAAGTGGTATGACGAGGGGCGTTCGGCCGTTCTGATAGTGCCGTCGGTGCTCTCCCCATTTGAGCGCAACGTACTGATCAACGCGCAACACGCGCAGAGTCGTTCGGTCGAAGTTGGCGAGCCTTATCCTGCGAGCCTGGACGAACGATTGCGCGCGCTGTTGGCCTTCCGCCGGAGGAAATCGTAGATGGCGCTGAAGACGTCCCGAATGCTCGCACTTGGAACCGCGCTTCCCGAGTTCGCGCTGCAGGATGCGGTAACGGGTCGGACCGTTGCACCTGTGGAATTCGCGGCTTCGCAGGCACTGCTGATCGCCTTCATCTGCAATCACTGTCCGTACGTGAAGCACATTCTGGACGGATTCGTGGCCTTCGCTCGCGAGTGCGGGCCGCGCGGACTGGCGGTGGCGGCGATCAGCTCGAACGATCCGCAAGACTATCCGGAGGATGCGCCGGTGCGCATGGCCCAGATCGCGCGCGAACGCGGCTTTACCTTTCCGTATCTGTACGACGAGTCGCAGACGGTCGCGAAGGCCTACGAGGCCATCTGCACGCCGGATTTCTTTCTCTTCGATCGCGAACGACGGCTCGTCTACCGCGGGCAGTTCGATGGCAGCCGCCCGGGAAGCAGACTGGCGGTCACGGGTTCGGACCTGCGCGCGGCTGTGGATGCAGTGCTCGCAGGACACGCAGTCTCGGCGAAGCAGACCCCGAGCGCGGGATGCAGTATCAAGTGGCGGGACGGTAACGAGCCGCAGTGGGCGTAAGCGAATGCGAAATACGTCCGGAACGCGGTAGGATGCCACCGTGATGTTCAGACGCCGCAATAGTCCGCTGATCGCCCGCGTGCTTCTCGCGCTGGCGCTGCTCGTCGCGCAAAGCGCCGCGCAGGCTCATGCGCATTCGCATCGCTTCACTGATCTCGCGGGCGCGCCGAGTACCCAGCTTTGCAGCGAGTGTCTGTGTTTCGCCCCGCTGCTCACCGTGGCCGGCGGTTCGGACCACGTCCTGTTGATCCCGCGCGGGGACGTCGAGCCGATCACCCGCGCCGACTGCCTCTCGGCTCCTCCGCGGCGTCACTGCCGCGCATTCCAGCCTCGCGCACCGCCTCCTTCTCTCTAGGCCGATGACTTCGCGCGCCGCGATCGCCGCGGCCGTGTGCATTGACGCGAGAGGAGGACTGTTCCATGACGAGTTTCAAGCCCGTTGCGGCGCTCATGGCGCTTGCATGCATCGGACTGCCTGCCGTAGGTGAAGCCGCGGACGACATCGCGGCGCTGCGCGCGGAGCTGCAGAAGCTACAAGCTGACTATGCAACCCGTGTCGCCGCGCTCGAAGGGCGCATCACGCAACTGGAAGCGGGCGCCGAGATGGCGGCCACGATGCCAGCGCAGGCCGCTCCGCCCGCTCAACCGCAAGCAAGCTCGCGCAGCGCGGCCTCGGCATTCAATCCCGCGATCTCCCTGATTCTCGCGGGTAACTACGTCAACGCGTCGGAGGATCCGGAAAGCTGGCGGATCGCGGGTTTCATACCGAGCGGCGGCGAGATCGGACCGGGCGAGCGCAGCTTCAGTCTGGGGGAGTCGGAGCTGACGGTCGGTGCGAACGTCGATCCGTATTTTTCGGCCATTCTGACCGCTGCCATCGCGGGCGAGAACGAGATCGGCGTGGAAGAGGCGTACTTCAGGACGCTTGCGCTGCCTTCCGGCCTCTCTCTCAAAGGCGGACGCTTCTTTTCTCAGCTCGGCTATCTGAACCAAATGCACGCGCATGCCTGGGACTTCATCGATCAGCCGCTCGTCTATCAGGCGCTCTTCGGCGGCCAGTACGGGGAGGACGGCATGCAGCTCAAGTGGCTCGCCCCCACCGATCTGTTCATCGAGCTGGGTGCCGAGAGCGGCAACGGCCAGGCGTTTCCCGGCACGCGCCGCAATCGCAACGGCCTGAACGGCGCCACGTTCTTTGGGCACGTGGGCGGCGACGTCGGCGATTCGACGAGCTGGCGCGCCGGCGCATCGTGGCTCGATCTGCGCACCGACGATCGTTCGTTCGAAGACGTCGACGATCTGGGCGACCCGGTAGTCAATTCATTCGCGGGCAAGTCGCGCACGTGGGTCGTCGATGCGATCTTGAAATGGACGCCGTACGGCAATACCGCGGGTCGCCAACTCAAAGTGCAGGGCGAATACATGCGGCGCAAGGAGGACGGCGATCTGACCTTCGACGTGGACACGCTCGGCCTGAGCGATGTGTTTCACAGCGAACAGTCCGGCTGGTACGTGCAGAGCGTGTATCAGTTCCGGCCGCGATGGCGGGTCGGTGCGCGCTACGACGCACTCGATTCGGGAACGCCAGAGATCGGCCTGGTCAGCTCCGGTGCGCTGCCGCTTGAGGCGTTCCCGGGGCTGCTTCGCGGGGAACCGGATCGAACTAGCGTGATGGTCGACTGGAGCCCGAGCGAGTTCTCGCGTCTCCGTGCGCAGTACGCCTGGGACAACGCGCGGGACGCCGGCGATCGCGACCGCCACTTCCTGCTGCAGTACCTGTTCGGCATCGGCGCCCACGCCGCCCACAAGTTCTAGGAGCACACCGTCATGTTGCTGTTCATTCGCAGCGTGCTCGCGCTGCTGTTTCTCACGATCGCCTTGCCCGCGCAGGCTGCGCTCAGAATCCTCGCGACGACCGCGGACTGGGGCGTACTCGCGACCGAGCTTGGGGGCGACCGCGTCAACGTCTACGTGGCGACCAGCGCGCTGCAGGACGTACATCGCGTCGAAGCGCGGCCCAGCCTCATCGCGCGTGCACGCAACGCCGATCTCGTCATCGCGACGGGGGCCGAGCTCGAAGTGGGGTGGTTGCCGGTTCTCGTACAGGAGTCCGGCAACGCACGTATCCAGCCGGGCGTGCCGGGGTACTTCGAGGCCGCTGCACAGGTCCCTCTGCTCGAGGTGCCTTCACGACTGGATCGCTCGCTGGGCGATATTCATCCGCAGGGCAATCCCCACATCCACCTCGATCCACGCAACATCGCAATCGTCGCCAAGGCGCTCGCTGCCCGGCTCGCGACGCTCGATCCGCGCAATGGAGATTTTTACGCCCAACGCGCTCGCGACTTCGACGCCCGGTGGCAAGAGTCGATCGCGCGATGGCAGAGCAAGGCCGCGCCGCTCAAGGGCGTGCCCATAGTCGTGATCCATCGGGATCAGGCGTATCTCGTGCACTGGCTCGGGCTCGAGGAAGTGGCCGCGATCGAACCGAAGCCCGGCGTACCGCCGAGCGCGGGCTATCTCGGTCAACTCGTGATGAAACTCGCGGCATCGCCGCCGCGGATGATCCTGCGCAACGCGTACAACGATCCGAAGGCGCCGAACTGGCTTTCGCAGCGGATTCACGCACCCGTCGTGCTGTTGCCGTTCTCCGTCGGAGGGACGCCCCAAGCGAAGAACCTGTTCGGTCTCTTCGATGACACCATCGATCGACTGCTCGCGGTGGCCAGATGAATCTGTTCTCCACGGATGTGAACATCCTGTGGCCGGCGTTGATCGCCGGCGTTCTGGTCGTGGTCTCGCACGTGCCGCTCGGTCAACAGGTGCTCGCGCGCGGCATCGTCTTCATCGATCTGGCGATCGCGCAAGTGGCTGGTTTGGGCGTGATCGCCGCGAACCGCTTCGGGCTTCCCATCGAAGGCTGGACGACGCAGGCCGCTGCCGTTGCAGCCGCGCTCTCCGGCGCGCTGCTGCTCACGTGGACGGAACGCAAGCGACCCGAGGCCCAGGAGGCACTGATCGGCATCCTGTTCGTGCTGGCGTCCACTGCGCAGATTCTGCTGATCGCGAACGATCCGCACGGCGGCGAGAATCTGAAGGAGCTGCTCGCCGGCCAGATCCTGTGGGTGACCACGGATCACCTGGTGCGCACCGCCGTGCTGACGGGCATTTTCGCCGTCGTCTGGTTCATATGGCGTGAGCGTATCGGCCGCACCGGCTTCTACGTGCTGTTTGCTCTGATGGTCACCGCGGCTGTGCAGCTCCTCGGCGTGTATCTGGTGTTCACGACGCTCATTGTTCCGGCGGTCGCGACGTATCGGCTAGCGGCAAACCGGCAGCTCCTGGTCGGATATTTGCTGGCGGTGGCGAGCTACGTTGTCGGCCTCGCGGCGTCGGTGATCACCGACCTGCCGTCGAGCCCTGTGATCGTCTGGGCCATGGCGGCGATCGGGTTGATCGTCCACCTCGCTGGTGGTCTCACGCGAAATGCGCGCGCGCACGGCGAGCCCGCTAGGAACCCGCGCGCGTGACGCGCCAGACGCGATTGCCGACGTCGTCCGCCACGAGGAGCGCGCCGCGCTTGTCGAGCGCAACGCCGACGGGTCTTGCCTGCGCTTCGCCCGGGCCTGGGCGGCGCTGCGGTCTTCGGCTGCGACCGGCTTCGCTCCCTCGGGCCACCCGGTGGCCGGGGCGATGTGCACCGTCGGGATCAACGTCCTGGCGGGAGGCGGCAGTTTCGGGTCAGGTCCGACCTGTATGTCCGGCTGTTCATGGCTCCTCGCCAAGCATTTTTCGGGCCGGAGCCGAATGCGTACCGACCGCGATAAAGCTTGGTTCGCAGGCCGCCTGGGACTATCGTGTAGCGATCTCTTCGCGCGAGCGAGCTCAAGGAGAAGTGCAATGACTGCCAAGCAGCTTGCAGAGCACTCGGTCTGGATGGATACGCCGGTCCCGAAGTTCGCGCCACTCGCTTCGAGCATCGACACCGACGTGTGTGTCATCGGCGCAGGCGTCGCGGGGCTC
>JBQTHP010000105.1:0-40428 GCA_052389755.1 Gammaproteobacteria bacterium | reverse complement strand
GGCTGCTGAACCGGCAGGCGCGCGCGGTCAACTTTGTCTGGAATTACTGCAACGACACACAGAAGGCTGCGCTCAAGTGGAACAAGCCCTGGCCGACTGGCTTTGATCTCAACAGGCTTACGGCCGGCAGCAGCAAGGAGCTTGGGCTGTCGTCCTTCCGAAACATGCTCGCGTTCAAGTCGATTGCGAATGGCGCGCGGTACGAGGACGTTGACGAGTGCTTTTCCTCCCAAGTCTGTTCGAGTTGCGGCAGCCTGCCCGACTCGAGGCCGAAAGGTATCGCAGACCTTGCAATAAGGCAGTGGGTTTGTTCTGACTGCGGTGTTTTGCACGATCGTGATGTAAACGCTGCCTTGAACCTGCTCGCCCGTTCGGGACATCGAACGCCTGCTGAGGGAATCCCCGCGCTTTAGGGTGGGAGGATGTCAAGCGGCTACTTTAACCGATCCGGACGACTGTCCGGCCGGTCACGGAACCCTGCAGATACCCGTCGAAAGCCGCCGGCAATTCATCGAACGAGATGGTGCGCGTAACGATGCGATCGAGGTGCCGCGGCGCGAGATCGGTCGAGATGCGCTCCCACACCTTCACGCGCAGGTCCCGTGGCGTCGCAGAGGAATTGACGCCGAGCAGGTTCACGCCGCGCAGGATGAACGGCATCACGGTGGTCGCGAGCTTCGCACCGCCGGTCAGCCCGATGCTCGTGATGTTTCCCCAGAAATCGACGGTGCGCGTGAGCCACGTGAGAATCTCGCCGCCCACGTTGTCGACGGCGCCGGCGAAACGAACGAGTTCCAGCGGGCGCGAGCCGAGATCGAGCTCCTGACGAAGCAGCACCTTCGCGGCACCAAGCGATCGCAGGTACTCGGCCGATTCGGCCTTGCCCGTGATCGCGATCACTTCGTACCCGCGGCCCGCGAGCATGTCGATCGCGACGCTGCCGACGCCGCCCGTGGCGCCGGTGACTGCGATCGGCCCTTTCGCCGGATGCTGTCCGTTGTGCTCCATGCGATGGATCGCGAGGGCGGCCGTGAAACCGGCCGTCCCGAGCGACATCGCCTTGAACGCATCGAGCCCGGGCGGCATCGGTATCACCCAGTCGCCCTTCAGCCGCGCGACTTCCGAGTAGCCGCCGTCGTGCGTCTCGGACAGCGCGCATCCCGTGACGAGCACTGCATCGCCCGGCTTGAAGCGCGCGTCGCCCGAGGACTCGACGACGCCGGCGAGATCGATGCCACCGACGAGCGGATAGCGACGCAGGATCTTGCCGGCGCCCGTGGCCGCGAGCGCATCCTTGTAGTTGATGTCCGAGTGGCTCACGCGCACGACGACATCGCCCGGCGCGAGGTCGTCGAGACTCAGCTGCTCGAATCGGGCTGCGATCTTCCCGCCCTCTTCGTGAATGCGGAAGGCTTTGAAACGCCTCATGAGGGTTTCTGGCTGTAGACTGTGGACTGTGGACTGTGGACTCTCTCCAGCCAAGCGATCAGCCCCTGCGTGTTCAACGTCAGATCCGGCCCGAGTAGCGCATCGACCTCGGCGTCCGGCATCGTGCAGCCGTGCTCGCGCACGAGCCGCAGCCACAGCGCTCGCATGTCGTCGTAGATGAGCGTCAGGCGGTCTTCTGCCGCCGCGTGGCGACGGGCAATCGCGACGAAGTCCCGGATCTGCGCCGTGAGCTGCTCGGCGAGCCGCTCGGGCTCCGTGACCCGGCTGTAATGCGTGAGATAGAGCGCCTTCGGCTTGTACGAGAGCAGCCGCACGATCGAAGCGATGAGCTGATCCGGGTCGAACTGCGTGGGTGTCGTCGTCGGCATGACGAGCGCGCCGCGCTCGGTGTCGAACTCACGGTACGACAGGCCGAACGTATCGCCCGTGAAGATGCTCGCGGTCTCGCAATCGACGATCGAGTGATGATGCATCGCGTGTCCCGGCGTGTGGACGAACTCGAACACGCGATCGGCGAGCGCGATGCGCTGGCCGTCGTTCGTCGCGAGCAGGCGGTTCGCCGGAATGGCCGCGATCTCGCCGTAGAGACGGCGATACGGCACTTCACCGTAAACCGCGATCGAGCCGGCGATCAGCTTCGCAGGATCGACCATGTGGGGAGCTCCGCGAGGATGCAGTACCGCCTGCGCGTTCGGCAGCGCCTGCATCAGCGCTCCGGCGCCGCCGGCGTGATCGAGATGCACGTGCGTGAGGAACAGGTAGTCGACCGCTTCTCGCGCGATGCCGAGCGTATCGAGCGCCGCGAGCAGTCGCGGTACGCCCGGTACGGTGCCCGAGTCGACGAACGCCGCGCGGCCCGCGCGCTCGACGATGTGCACGGCCGCAAGGCCGGACCGCACGTACTCGGCATCGACGGCCGTGATGCCATCCGGGTGCCGTGTGAGGCGGGGCGCCGCGCTCATCTGTTTCCGATCTCCAGCTGTGAACAGCCGGGCGAACTCGCCGCGAGCGAACTTGTCTCTCGAGCGGGAATCGGCCATCAGGCTCGCCTGTTGAGGCAACATACCAGAATGAGCAGACCATTCGTCGCATTGGCCTCCGCAGCTGCGGGGATTCTTGCTTTCGGGGCGGGCTCTTCGGCGCCCGTGGACGCTCAGTCCAGCGCGCCGCTGCGCCAGGAGCGGGGCAATCTCGTGCTCGAGAACATCCCCGCACACGATCCTGCGCTCATCGCGCGCCTCAGGCGGTATCTCGACGCGCGCGCGGCGAGCTTTCTCGACTGGTTGCCGGACGGCGGGATGCTGATCTCGACGCGTTTCGGCGATGTCGCGCAGCTTCACCGGGTGGCGGCGCCGCTCGGTGATCGCGAGCAGCTCACGTTTCACGACGAGCCGATCGTCAACGCCCGCGCGCCGCAGACCGCGAACGGCGAAGGCTTCGTCTATCTGAAGGACACGGGCGGCAACGAGCAGGCGCAGCTGCGCTACCTCAAGCTGGCCGATCGCAGCGAGCGGCTGCTCACCGACGGCCAGTCCCGCCACGGCTCGGTCGTCTGGTCGAACGATGGCAGCCGGGTCGCGTTCTTCGGCAACGGGCGCGACGGCGTCAGCTACGACATCTACACCGTGGACATGGCGGCCAACACGCCCCCGCGCTTCATCGTCGGCGGGCGCAGCGGGACGTGGCTGCCCATCGACTGGTCGCCGGATGATCAGAAGCTGTTGCTCGAGCACGCCGTATCGGTGAACGAGAGTCATCTGTACGTAGCCGACGTCGCGAGCGGCTCGCTCACGCCGCTCGACGATCCGGATCGCAGGATCGGCATCACCGTCGCGAAGTTCTCCCCGGACGGCCGCGGCGTGTACGTCGCCTCTGACGCCACGGGCGAGTTCGCGCAGCTGCGCTACATCGACCTCGCGACACGCGAAGAGCGGGTGGTCACCCCGGACACGCGTTGGGATATCGAAGGGTTCGACGTAAGCCTCGACGGCCGCTACCTCGCCTGGGTTCACAACGAGGACGGAATCAGCCGGCTGACCGTGCGCGACCAGTTGCAGAAGCTCGAGCTCGCACCGCAAGGCGTGCCGTCCGGCCAGATCGTGAACCTGAAGTTCGACCGCGCGGGCAAGCGCCTCGCCTTCACGGCTGAAACCGCGCAGTCACCGCAGGACGTATTCGTCTACGACCTCGAGCGCAACCAGCTCGTCAGGTGGACGCGAAGCGAGATCGGCCCGATCGATGCGGGGTCGCTCGTGTCCGCAGAGCTCGTGCGCTACCCGACGTGGGATCGCGCGAACGGCAGGCCGCGCACCATCGCCGCGTTCGTGTACCGGCCGCGCAAGGCTGGCCCGCATCCGGTGCTCATCGACATTCACGGCGGGCCCGAGTCGCAGGCCCGACCGGAGTTCGACGGCTTCACGCAGTTTCTCGTGAACGAGCTCGGCTACGCGGTGATCGCGCCGAACGTGCGCGGCTCCACCGGCTACGGAAAGACCTTCTCGCAGCTCGACAACGGCACGCAGCGCGAGGGCTCGGTGAAGGACATCGGCTCGCTGCTCGTATGGATCGGACTGCAACCGGGGTTCGACCGCGAGCGCGTGGTCGTTCTGGGCGGTTCATACGGCGGCTACATGTCGCTCGCATCGCTCGCGGCATACGGCGACAGGCTGCGCGGCGGGGTCGACGTGGTCGGTATCAGCAACTTCGTCACGTTTCTCAACAAAACTTCCGGATACCGGCGAGATCAGCGGCGGGAGGAGTACGGCGATGAGCGCGATCCGGACATGCGCGCGTTCCTGACGCGCATCTCTCCGCTCAGCAACGCAACCGCGATCCGCCGGCCGCTGCTCGTCGTGCAGGGGCTCAACGATCCGCGGGTTCCGGCGTCCGAATCGGAGCAGCTGGTCGCGCGCGTCCGCGCGCGCGGCGGCGAGGTCTGGTATCTCGCGGCGAAGGACGAGGGGCACGGCTTTCGCAAGAAGCCGAACCGGGATTTCTATCTCGCGACGACCGCCATGTTCCTGCAGCGGCTCGCGCGGCCATAGGAGCCTACCGGTCGGCCGAGAGGCGCGAGAGCGGCTCCTCGAGCGTCGCGAGCGTGGGTTTCTGCTTCGCGTAATACCCGGACAGCTCTTCGATCTGCTGGGACGTCAACTGCCCGGCGAACGTCGCCATGATGGCGTTCCTGCGCCCGCCACGCTTGTAGTCGATGAGCGAGCGCGCGAGGTAGTCCGCGTGCTGCCCCGCAAGCGTCGGGTATTGCGGCGTGATGCCGACCCCGTCCGGCCCGTGGCAGGCGACGCACACGCCGGCCGATTCCGGCGCCTTGCCCTCCGGCCGACCGTCCGATTTCAGCGGCTCACTCGAGAAGAACGCGGCGATGTCGGCCATATCCTGGTCGGAAAGCGAGGCGGATTGGGAGTGCATCGTCGCGTGCGAGCGCTCACCGCTCCTGTAGGCCTGAAGCGCGAGCACGATGTACTCGGGGTGCTGGCCGGAGAGCTTCGGCACGCTGTAGTTCGGATAGGCGTTCCTGTAGTTCGGAATGCCATGACACCCGATGCAGGTATAGGCGATCGCCTTGCCGTGCTCGGGGTTTCCCGGGGTCGCAGAGTCCTGCGCGAAAACGGCGAGGCTTGCCACCGCACCAGCGGCAAGGGCTGCCGCCCACGCGCCCCACCCCAACCGAACTCCCATAGTCCTCTCCGACCGGCCCGACCAAAGAGCCCGGCATCTTAGAGCAAGTCAAAGCGAGCCGTCGATTGGCTCGCACGAAGCACTGCCCGCCGCAGCGGCTGCGACCGCGGCGTCGGTCGCCGCGATCGCGTTCGCAACGCTTTCCGAGTCGGCCGCCGCGCGCGCGCGCGCGAGAAGCGCGCGGGCCTCGGTCGCACAGCCGCGATCGGACATGACCTGAGCGAGATTGTTCAGCGCGGCCGCATGCGTCGGGTCGCGCTCGAGTGCGCGCCGATACGCGGCCTCGGCCGGCCCGCGCAACCCCAGGCGGTACTCGGTATTGCCGAGCCCGAACCATGCGGTGGCGTCGCCGGGCCAGCGTCGCGCGACCGCCAGAAACGTCTCGCGCGCGCTGCGTAGCCGACCGACCGACTCCAGCGCAGCGGCGGCCGCGGTCAGGCGCACGCGGTCGGGAGTTTCGGGAAGCTCGCCCGGGCGCAGCGCGACGAAAGCCCAGCGGTTCGCTCGGTTCCATGTACCCAGGAATCTGCGTTCGCTCATCGTGAGGCGCGCCTTGGTTCCGGAGCGAAGGGTGAGCTCGCCCGTCGAGAGGTCTACGCCCACCACGACGGCGTAATGCCATCGTGGGAGCCAGCGGAGCCCGAGATTCTGCAGCACGAGCACCGGCCGCCCGGCCCGGATCTCCTGGCGGATTGCGTCGAGGCTCGAGTCGAGAACGTACGGCACGCGCTCGAACTGGCGTGCGGCCGCGACGAGCTCCAGCTGCAGGCTGCCCCGACGGGCGGGCAAGTAGATTCGTGAGGCGAGCGCGTCGGGAGTCACAGCGACGCCGGAGAAGACGAGGACCGTCGCGAGCGCGGCCGGCCCGCACTGATACTGCTCCTGCGGAAAGAAGGGCACCGCGGTGAGCTCACCCGCAGGTGCGCGCGCGCCGTCCGGCCGGACGACCTCCGGCCCTGACGCGCAACCACCGAAAGGCACGAGCGCGGCCAGCGCCGCGATCGTGCCGAGGCCGCCGGTGCTACGTGGCTTTGCCGACGGTCTTGAAGATATCGATGATGCCAACGAGTTCGAGGATGAAGAGCACCAGGGCTACGATGCCGATGACTTCGAGCGCGCCGCCGCCTGCCGGCGCCTGCTCGAGCCGCTGGGCGAAGCTTGCGAGCTCCGCGTCGGTGAGCGCGGCGAGCCGCGTCTCCACGTCCGTGGATTGAACCCCCAGCTCCTGCATGCGCTCGCGGACCTGCGCGAGCTCGAGCGCGCGCCCGATGCGTGCAAGGCTGTCGGCGCGGCTCTGTGCCGCCAGCACGGTTTCCGTGCCGATGATCTCCGCGTCCGCGGGCAGCGGAAAGCCTGCGAATGCGACCATGGCGCACAGTAGATAGGCCGCAGAACGCTTGCCGATTCCGGCCTTCGTGGTTGCGTCGCGCATACGGTGTGTCCCTCGGGCGTGAATGCCTGGCGGCGATTGTTCCGTGGCCCCACTGCGGCCGTCAATGCCACATCGCGTTTCTCCAGAGCAACGAACGTTCCCGTGTGACGGCGTTCGCATACAGTAACCGCTTGTGATCGCACTCATCCAGCGCGTCACGCGCGCCCAGGTCGATGTGGAGGGACGAAGCGTCGGCGCCATCGAGCGCGGCGTGCTCGCGCTCATCGGCGTGCGGCGGGACGACGACGAAGGCAACGCGGAGCGGCTGGTCGAGCGCGTGCTCGCCTACCGGATCTTCGCCGACGAGGCGGGACGCATGAACCGCAGCGTGCGCGACATCGAGGGCGGGCTGCTTCTCGTTCCGCAGTTCACGCTCGCGGCCGACACGCACAAGGGCACGCGCGCCGGATTCAGTGCGGGCGCGGAACCGGGCGAGGCGCAGCGGCTCTTCGACCACTGCGTGTCTCTCGCTCGCGCGCGTCACCCGCACGTCGCGGCCGGCGCGTTCGGCGCGCACATGCTCGTGTCGCTCGTGAACGACGGCCCGGTGACGTTCTGGCTGGAGGGGTGAACCGGCTTCTGACTCCCGGCTTCCGCCTTCCGGTCAGAGGGTTACCGCCAGCGCCGAGGTACGCGCTCTTTTCCGGCCGGGAGACGGAGGGCGGAAGTCGGAAGCCGTCGCAGTTCGCCGATCTTTACTACGACCCCATGGACCCGTTGACTTATCATCGGAGCCACTTAAGGCCAGACAGCGCCAGCTGGAGTTCGAGCTTATGGGTATCGGGATGCGCGAGCTGCTGATCATTCTGCTCGTCGTGCTCTTGGTGTTCGGCGCGAAGAAACTGCGCACGATCGGCGCGGATCTCGGTGCCGCCGTGCGCGGCTTCAAGAAGTCGGTGAACGAAGGGGAGAACGAGGACGCACCCAAGCAGATTCGCTCGGGGGATGCGGACGCCGAGTTCCCCGACGTCGCCAAGACCACGCCGTCCGAGCAGAAGACGGACCGCAAGACCTGACCGCGCGGCGCGCCGCGTCGGGCTGAAGCAAGCGCTCCGTGTTCGAGGTCGGCTTCACCGAGCTGCTGCTGATCTTCGCTCTGGCGCTCGTCGTACTTGGGCCGGAGCGGCTGCCGCGCGTGGCATCGCAGGTCGGTCGCTGGCTCGGACGCGCACGCGCCATGGCGCGACAGTTCCGCGAACAGCTCGAGGAAGAAGCGAATCTCGATCCGACGAGCTCACCGCGCTCCTCCCGCCGCGGCGCCTCAGCCGAGCGGCCCGCTACGCCGGACGTGAAGCCCGCGGACGCTGCGAGCTCCTCCGGCGAGCCGCCTGCGAACTTCGTGCCGGGCGAGGACGATTTCCGGCACAACGAGACGGCGGAGCCGAAGGGCCCCGATGAGCGAGGAACCTGAGAAGCTCGCCGAAGGTACGCTGATCTCGCATCTGCTCGAGCTGCGCGACCGCCTCGTGCGCGCGCTCATCGTGGTGGTGATCGTGTTTCTGCCGTGTGCGTTCGTCGCGGACGACATCTTCACGTTCGTCGCCAGGCCGCTCATGGACAAGTTGCCCGAAGGGGCGACCCTGATCGCGACCAGCGTCGTGTCGCCCTTCATGACGCCGTTCAAGATGGCGCTGTTCGTCGCCGTGTTCGTGGCGATGCCGTACGTGCTCTGGCAGGTCTGGGCGTTCGTCGCGCCCGGGCTGTACAGGCACGAGAAGCGGTTCGCGATTCCGCTCGTCCTCTCTTCCATCGTGCTGTTCTACGCCGGAGTCGCCTTCGCGTACTTCCTCGTCTTTCCGGTCATGTTCGGATTCTTCGCCGGCACGACGCCCGCGGGCGTGGCGATGATGACGGACATCTCGAGCTACATGGATTTCGTGATGACGATGTTCTTCGCGTTCGGCATCGCCTTCGAAGTGCCGGTTGCGGTCGTGCTGCTCGTACTGTCCGGGCTCGTGAGCCTCGAGAAGCTGCGCGCGAGCCGCGGGTACGTGCTCATCGGGATATTCGTGGTCGCTGCGTTTCTCACCCCGCCCGACGCGATCTCCCAGAGCATCATGGCCGTGCCCATGTACCTTCTCTACGAAGGCGGGCTTCTGATGGCGCGTGCGCTCGGCAAGATGCGGCGGGAGCACGCCGAGAGCGCGGCCCAGACGGCTGACGGCTCAGACGGCTGACGCGAGCTTATCTACTCACGCGAACCACCTTCACCGGCTGCGGGCTCTGCGTCTCGATGGGCTTGCGCGCGTCGATCAGGCGCGGGATCCGCGATCCGGTGATGTACACCCGCGACTTGTAGAGCGATTCGACGACCCGCACCGAATCGTCCGCGATAGGGTCCCGCACGGTCGTGCAGCCCTGAACGAGACCGAACGCGAGCCCGACCAGCGACGCTCGCACCATGAGCTTCGAGATACCCATCGTTCCTCCCTGCGCGCGCCAGCCCGGCTGCGGCTCTTTGGAAATTCTCAAAGCATCAATCGTGCCCATCCTTGCCGCTGCGAGCGCCGATCGGTCACACTGGCCGAATTGAAGCGCTCAAATTGCGCGTCAACCGGATCTTCCGACATGGCGAATCCCTCGACGACGATCGCGGCGCCGCAGCCCGCATCCCGCGAATTTCTCGGCCATCCCCGCGGTCTCGCGACGCTGTTCATGACCGAGTTTTTCGAGCGTTTCACCTATTACGGAATGCGCGCGCTGCTCGTGCTGTTTCTCGTGGCCGCGACCACGGGAGCGAACCCGGGCTTCGGAATGGACGCGAGGACGGCGGGCGCGATCTACGGCCTTTACACAGGCGCGGTATATCTGGGATCGGTGCCCGGCGGGTGGATCGCCGACCGGCTGATCGGCCAGCGGCGGGCGGTGTTCTGGGGCGGCATGATCATTGCGCTCGGTAACTTCATTCTCTCGATCCCCTCATCGCCGCCGGTCTTCTATCTCGGCCTTGCCGTCATCGTCATCGGCGTCGGGCTCCTGAAGCCGAACATCTCGACCATCGTCGGCTCGCTCTACGAGGGCCAGCCGGGCGCGCGCCGCGACGCCGGCTTCAGCATCTTCTACATGGGCATAAACCTCGGTGCGTTCGTCGCGCCTCTCATCGCCGGCACGGTCGGCGAGAAATGGAACTGGCGCGGCGGGTTCTTCATCGCCGGTGTCGCGATGCTCATCGGCGTGGTGCAGTACAAGCTCACCGAAAAGTACCTCGGCACCGCCGGCATCGAGCCGCACTCCTCGAGCGACGCCGAGCGCAGCCGGGGCTGGAAAGCCGTGTGGGGAGGCCTCGCGGTCGTCGCCATCGTGGCGCTGCTCATGTTCTACGGCGTGATCCCGATCGACGTCACGACCCTCGCGCAGGCGTTCGGCACGGCGATGATCGCGCTCGCCTTCTTCTTCTTCGGTTATGTTCTCCTGCTCGCGAAACTGAGCGCCGAAGAGCGCAAGCGCGTCGGGGTGATCGCGATCTTCTTTCTCTGCGCGGCCATCTTCTGGGCGGGCTTCGAGCAGCAGGCGACGAGCTTCAACCTGTTCGCGCTCGAGTTCACGGACCGCAGCTGGCTCGGGGGCATGTTTCCGGACGGCCAGCATCCGGCGTCGTGGTACCAGTCGGCGAATCCGGTTTTCATCATCATCTTCGCGCCGTTCTTCGCGTGGGTCTGGATATCGCTCGGCGCGCGCAATCTCGACCCGTCCTCGCCCGCAAAGTTCGGCCTCGGCCTCGTGCTCCTGGGCCTCGGCTTCCTCGTGATGATGTTCGCCGCGCAGCTCATCGTCGCCACCGGCGAGAAGGTCGCGCCGACCTGGCTGCTGATGGCGTACCTGATCCACACGTTCGGCGAGCTGTGTCTTTCTCCCGTGGGCCTTTCGAACATCACGAAGCTCGCGCCGCAGCGCTTCGTCGGCCAGATGATGGGGACCTGGTTCCTCGGCTCCGCCGTCGGCAACCTGTTCGCGGGCCTGATCGGCGGACACATCGGGTCTTCCGAAGCCTCCGACATGCCCGCGCTGTTCCTGCAGATGGTGCTGATCGGAGCCGGTGCGGGCGTGGTGATGCTCCTGCTCGCACGGCCGCTGCGAAACTGGATAGGCGCTGCGAGGTAGATCCATGAAGCACCCGATCTCCACGGCGCTGGCGAGCGCCGCCTGCCTTCTCGTGCTCGCCGGCTGCGAGCGTGCGCCGCAGGTCGCGGCGGACGCAGCGCAGAAGGAGACGCCGGATGCGTTCGTCGAACGGATCAACGCGGACATGGCGGCGTTGTCGCGGGAAGTGAACGCGGCAGGCTTCACGCAGGCGACCTTCATCACTCCGGACACGGAGTACCTGAACGCCAAGGCGTACGAACGCTACCTCGAGTACTTCAGCGGGGCCGTGGACGAATCGAAGCGCTACGAGAATCAGCAGCTCTCGCCGAAAACAGCACGCGCCATCGCGCTGCTGAAGCTCGACGTCTCCGCGCCGGCGCCGAAGGATGCGAAGAAGCGCGCCGAGCTCACGCAGCTCCTCACGCGGCTCGATGCCATGTACGGCTCCGGCAAGTACTGCCCGGAGGGCCCGGCGTCCTGCAAGGACCTCACCCAGCTCGAGGACGTGATCTCCGAGAGCCGCAATTACGACGCCCTCGTCGAGGCCTGGAAGGGCTGGCATTCGGTCGCCGCCGAGATGCGCGACGAGTATCAGCGCTTCGTCGAGCTCGCGAACGAAGGTGCTCGCGAGCTCGGCTTCGCGGACCTCGGCGCCATGTGGCGCTCGAACTACGACATGCCGCCGGAGGATTTCGACAAGGAGGCCACGCGTCTGTACTCGCAGGTCGAGCCGCTCTACAAGGAGTTGCATTGCTACGCGCGCGGCAAGCTCGCGGCCCGCTACGGCGAAGAAAAGGTGCCCGCCGGCAATCCGATTCCGGTTCCTCTGCTGGGCAACATGTGGGCGCAGCAGTGGAACAAGATCTACGACGACATCCTGAAGCCGTATCCGCGCGCGAGCATCGAAAGCGCGGATCGCGAGCTGCAGCGGCAGAAGTGGGACGCCGTGCGCATGGCGAGGTCCGCGGAGAGCTTCTACGCCTCGATCGGCTTTCCGCAGCTGCCGGGCACGTTCTGGGAGCGCTCGATGCTCGTGAAGCCGCGCGATCGCGAGGTGCTCTGTCATGCGAGCGCGTGGGACATGGAAGTGTCGGGCGAGGACGACGTGCGCATCAAGATGTGCACGAAGCCGACCGAGGAAGATCTGATGACGATCTACCACGAGCTCGGCCACGTGTATTACTACCTCTGGTACAGGGATCTGCCCTACCTGTTCCAGGACGGCGCGCACGATGGCTTCCACGAAGCCGTCGGCGATGCGGTGAACCTGTCCGTGACGCCCGCGTATCTGAACCGCATCGGGCTCGTGAGTCCCGTGAAGCCGTCGCCGGAAGCGATCATCAACCAGCAGATGAAGATGGCGGTCGACAAGATCGCGTTCCTGCCCTTCGGCAAGCTGATCGACGAGTGGCGCTGGCGGGTGTTCTCGGGCGAGGTGAAGCCGGAAAGCTACAACACTGCGTGGTGGGAGCTGCGGCGCAAATATCAGGGTGTCGCGCCGCCGGTCGAGCGCACGGAGAGGGACTTCGATCCGGGCGCGAAGTACCACATCCCCGGCAACACGCCGTACACGCGCTACTTCCTCTCGTTCATCCTGCAGTTTCAGTTCCACAAGGCGCTGTGCGATGCGGCCGGCCACAAGGGGCCGCTGCACGAGTGCTCGATCTTCGACAACAGGCAAGCCGGCAGGCGCTTCGGCGAGATGCTCGCGCTCGGTCAGAGCCAGCCGTGGCCCGATACCTTCGAGAAGCTCACGGGTACGCGGCAGATGGATGCGTCGGCGATCATCGACTACTTCCAGCCCCTGATGGGCTGGCTGAAGCAGCAGAACGAGGGGAAGCAGTGCGGATGGGGGGAAGGCTGACGCCGGGGCGGAGCCCCTTCCTGGCGCACCGCTGCACAAGAATCGTGCGTGCGCGGCGGGGGCATCTCGACGCCGCTTCCGCGAAACAGTGCGTTACAGCGCTCCGGGCGTGGCATGGAAGCTGCTTGATCGGGAGGCATGCGCTTCGGCAAACCTGGACTGCTGCGAAGCCTGCGCGTTTTCTGCGTCGCCGCGCAGCATCTCAGCTTCAAGGCAGCAGCCGACTTCCTGTTTCTCACGCCGTCCGCCGTGAGCCACCAGATTCGTGCGCTCGAGGATGAGCTCGGCGTTCCGCTCTTCGAGAGAAAGACGCGGGCGCTCGAGCTGACTTCCGTCGGCAGAGCTCTGTCGGGCGAGCTCGGGCCTCTGCTCGAGTCCATCGATCAGGCCATGGGCCGCGCATCGATGCGTCGCGCGCGCCGCTCGCTGCGAGCCGCGCTGCCGCCGTTCTTCGCAAGCGAGCTGTTCGTGCCGCGGCTCGCGAGCCTCTATGCGCTGCAACCCGACCTCGACATCCAGGTCGTCACGGGCGACGCGCGCCCGAACGAGCATGCGGCCTCGGCGGACGTGTCCGTGTTGCTCGTGGAATCGGCGCCGTCCGATCTGCAGGCGTACGAGTTGCTCTCGATGAAGCTGGTCGCCGCGTGTTCGCGCGGCCTCTCGCACGTGGCGCACGGCCGGCTGCCGGAGCTGCTCAGGGAAACTTCTCTCATAGTTCACCGCGCAAGACGTGATGCCTGGAGTGCGTGGGCCGAAAAGTGCGGTCTCGGCGAGCCGGCAGCGAAGGGCTTGATAGAGGTCGACAGCTGGATGGCCGTCGTGCGCGCGGCAGAACGGGGCCTCGGCCTCGCACTCGTGCCGAGCGCGCTCTGCGCCGGATGGTTCGCGCGCGGCGCGCTCGTGCAGATCTCCGCCGATGAGATCGCGACGGGCGACACGTACTACCTCGTGCATCGCCACGAAGACGGCCGCCGTGCGGAAGTGCGCGCATTGGTGAGCTGGGCGCTGACCGAACTGCGGCGATGAATCGCATTCACCCGTGAACGGAAAAACCATCGTTTGTCGCGCCGTCCCCGCGTGCCTACCGTGGCTCGCGTCGAAGCAACTGACAGTGCTTGCAGGAGGACCCGCAGATGAACGCACCGTTTCCCACGCAGACTCTTCTGGCTCTGACGATCTCGGCGGTCGCCGGGACCGCGCACGCGGACGCTACAGGTCCGCCCGCCGCGGTCGTCAGGATGGCGCCCGCCCCATTCCAGCGCGCCGACGCGTCGATGGAAGCCGTGAACGATTGCGCCACGCACATCGTCGCGAGGGATCTCGATCTCGCGAGGCCGGCTTGCGACAGAGCGGTCGCGATCGCCAAACGGGCGCGACCGACTCACCTCCGCGACTCGCTATCGCTCGCGGCGGCGCTCTCGAACCATGCGCTTCTCGAGCTCCTCAGCGGCGATCTGATGGCGGCGGAGACCGATATCGGCCGCGCGAGGACGCTCGCGCCCGAGCAGTCCTTCATCGCTCGCAACCACCTCGCGATCGAGTACGCGATGTCTGTGAGGCGCATCGCGCAGGAGTAGCGGTAGCGTAGTTCCCCCTCAGGGCCGCTCCTCGTCGCGCAACCGGCGAGGCGCGGCCTTTTCTTCGTCTTTTAGTACACTCCCCGGACCATTCGGGGGTTACGCATGGCCAGCACCCATCCCGTGGCGCCGCAGCTCACCGTGCGCGCCATCATTCTCGCCGTCGTGCTTGCGATGATTCTTGCGGCCGCAAACACCTACCTCGGATTGTTCGCCGGCATGACGATTGCCTCTGCGATTCCGGCGGCGGTCGTCTCGATGGCCGTGCTCAAACTGCTGGGTGGCGGCGGCATTCTCGAGAACAACATCGTGCAAACCGGGGGCTCCGCAGGTGCATCGCTCGCTTCCGGCGTCATCTTCACGATTCCGGCGCTCGTTATCCTGGGTTACTGGAAGAATTTCGACTTCCTGTGGATTCTCGCGATCGCTGGCCTGGGCGGCGTGCTCGGCGTGCTCTTCTCGGTGCCGCTGCGCCGCTCGCTGATCGTGGACCAGGGCCTCGCGTTTCCGGAAGGCAAAGCGGCCGCGGAAGTGCTGAAGACGGGCGAGAATCCCGCGCAGGGCGTGAAGATTCTCGGCGGCGCCGCACTCGCGGGCGGCGTCGTCAAGCTCATGGCCTCGAACGGCCTGCGGATGATCCCCGACACCGCCGCGTCCGCCGCCTTCGTCGGCAAGGCGATCGCGTATTTCGGCACCAATCTGTCGCCGGCGCTGCTGGCCGTGGGCTACATCGTGGGCCTCAACATCGGCATCGTCGTGCTCTCCGGCGGCATCATCTCCTGGAACGTCGCGATCCCGATCTACAGCACGTATTTTCTCGACGGCAATCCCGCGCTCGCGCAGGCGGCCGCGGGCGTCGAGGCGGAAGACCTCGCGAACCTGCTGTGGTCCCGGCAGATCCGTTACCTCGGCGTCGGCGCGATGCTGGTGGGCGGCCTGTGGGCGCTGGTGAGCCTGCGCAAATCACTGCTGTCGGGTATTCGCAGCGGTCTCGCCGCGACGCGTGCGGCGGCGGCCGGCACCGCGGTCGCTCACACCGACCGCGACCTGCCGATGAAAGCGGTGCTGCTCGGGATCGTGCTCTTCACGCTGCCCCTGCTCGCGCTCTACCAGACCATCGTCGGTACTTTCGCGGTGAGCGTGCCGATGACGAAAATCATGATCGTCACCGGTTTCCTCTTCTGCTCCGTGTCGGCCTACATGGCGGGCCTCGTCGGCACGTCCAACAACCCCGTATCCGGCATCACGATCGCGACGATCATGTTCGCGGCCGTCGTGCTGCTTGCGCTGATGGGACCCGATTCGGAGATCGGTCCCGTCGCCGCGATCATGATCGGCGCCGTCGTGTGCTGCGCGGCATGCATCAGCGGCGACAACCTTCAGGACCTCAAGTGCGGCTACATCGTCGGCGCCACCCCGTGGCGTCAGCAGGTGATGCTTGCGATCGGCGCCGCGGCGAGCGCGCTGGTCATGGCCCCCGTGCTGAATCTCCTCGCCTACGCGCACGGAATCGGCGTGCCGACGCCGGAGCATCCCGATCCGCTTCTCGCGCCGCAGGCGACGCTCATGGCGTCGGTTTCGAAGGGCCTTTTCGGCGGCTCGCTTCCCTGGACGACGATCGCGGTCGGGGCCGGCATCGGCGTCGGCATCATCATCGTCGATGAGATCCTCAAGGCGCGCCGCGCGAAGTTCCGGGCCCCGGTACTCGCCGCCGCGGTCGGGATCTATCTGCCGCTCGAGCTGACCGTGCCGATTTTCGCCGGCGGGCTGCTGGCGTGGGTCGTGGAACGGACGCTGGCTGGAAGCGCAACGCACGGCGTCGCACCCGCGCCCGAAGAAGCGGAACGGCTCGGCCGCAAGGGCATGCTGTTCGCGGCAGGCCTCATCACGGGCGAAGCGCTGATGGGAATCGTGATCGCATTCGTGATCTGGCGGACGAAGAATCCCGCGCCGCTCGTGCTGCCGGAGCGTTATCAGTTCGGCGAATGGCTCGGCCTTGCGATCCTCGCCGCGCTCGCGTTCTGGCTCTACCGCGCAGCGACCTCGCTGGGCGCGCTGCCCGCGAACGCGCCAGCTCGTACATGAGATGGAACGCATCCCGGTCGACCAAGCTCCTCGTCTGTTTCTCGATCGTCTACCTAGTCTGGGGTTCGAGCTATCTCGTCACGAGCATCGGCGTTCATAACCTGCCGCCGAGGCTATTCGGCGGCATCCGCTTCACGATCAGCGGACTACTGCTGCTCGGTATTGCCTTCGCGCTCGGGCGCCGCACGCGGCTCGACGGCCGTGACCTCACCAACGTGCTCGTCATGGGCTTCTTCACCGTCCTCGTCTCGAACGGCTTCAACAACTGGGCGATGCAGTGGGTCGACTCGGGCACGTCCGCGCTCCTGAACGCTTCGAGCGCCTTCTGGATCGCGCTGCTCGGCACTCTCGGAGCTCGCGCGCACCCCCTGAGTTCACGCGCCGCGACGGGGCTCGCGATCGGCTTCGTCGGCGTCGCGCTGATACTGTGGCCCGCGCAGGATCTCGCGAGCGAGCTTCTCGTGCCGCAGCTCGGCATCCTCGTCGGGTGCGCCGGCTGGGCGATGGGCACGATCTTCTACCGGAACGCGGCGACGCGACTCGACGTGCTGGCTTTCACGGGTTTTCAGATGCTCGTCGGCGGCGCGATGCTGGTCGTCGCAGGACTCTTCTTCGGCGAAGCGGCTCACTGGACCTGGGCGGCTCCAGGCCTGCTCTCGATGGCCTATCTCACGCTCTTCAGCTCGTGCCTCGCGTACACCGCGTACGCCTGGCTCACGCACAACGTGACGCCCGCGCAGGTCGGCACGTACAGCTACGTCAACCCGGCGATCGCGACGCTGCTCGGGTGGTGGCTGCTCGATGAGCATCTGACGGCAGCTCAGCTCGCCGGCATGGTCGTGATTCTGGCGGGTGTCGTGCTCGTCAGCTGGCCGAGCGAGGATCCGCAGCCCGAGCCGACCGGCTGAGCTCCCGGGTTTACGATGAAGTGATCGGCTGCCGCGCCGTCAGGACGGGCGGCCTTTGTAAATCTCCACTTTGCCGCTCGGACCGATCAGCCAAGAGCCGATCCAGCCCGTGAGGCCAACGATGAGCGCCGCGGCGATCGCAGCCCAGAAGCCCTCGATGCGAAACCCCGGAAGGAACAGGGCGACGAGGCCGAGCATCGCCGCGTTCACCACGAGCAGAAACAGTCCGAGCGTCGCGAGCGTGATCGGGAAAGTGAGCACGACCGTGACGGGACGCACGATCGCATTCACGACGCCGAGGAGTACGCCGGCGAGCACCAGGGTGCCCGCGTCGTCGATGTAGACGCGCGGGCCGAGGAGCCGCGTCGCGAGCCACAGGCCGAGCGCCGCGATGACGGCGCGAAATATGAAGCCGATCATTTCGCTTCCTCACTCTGCTGCTTCTCGACGAATACCTTGAGGCGCGCCATGGCGCGTTCCCAGCCGGTTCGCAGCCGCAGGTACGGCGTGTCCCAGGCGGGCGAGTCGGGTATGCCCGAGCAGAGCAGGCGCACGACCGTGCCACCGTTCGCACTGCTCTGCACGAGAAAATCGTCCACGATGGCGCTGTCCGCGGGCGGCAGCGCCGCATTCGGCAGATAGATGAGCCGCAGGCGCCGCCCCGGCTCGAACACGTCGATGTGTGCATCGAGCTCGACGACGCGATCGACGCTCGCGCGGAACGAGCCGCCCGCCTTCGCGCGCACTTCCGCCTTCGGCGAGCACCACCGCGCGAGCGACGCCGAGTCGGTGAGCGCGACCCACACGCGCCGGGCGTCGGCCGAGATGTCTATGCGGTGCGCATAGCCGCGGGTTCTTTCCGCCATGCGCGGATTCTATCGGGTCGCAGGCGCTCGCTTGCGAACGAACATGCCTGCGACCGGCAGCAGCGACACGAGGATGATCAGGATGGTCACGATGCCGAAGTTGTCCTTCACCAGCGGGATGTTGCCGAAGAGGAAGCCGCCCCAGATGAAGAGCAGGACCCAGGAGAGTCCTCCGGCGATGTTGTAGGCCTGAAAGCGCGCGTAGCGCATGCGGCCGACGCCGGCGACGAACGGCGCGAAGGTGCGCACGATGGGCACGAAGCGCGACATCACGATCGTCATGCCGCCCCAGCGCTGGAAGAACTCCTCTGTCCGCTGCAGGTACTCGAGCTTCAGGAACCGGTAGCGTCCGCTGAACGCGGGCGGCCCGATCGCGCGGCCGATCGAGTAGTTCAGTGTGTTGCCGAGAATGGCAGCAGCCGCGAGCAGCGCCGAGGCGATCGGCGCGGTAAGCGTACCGCTCGTGTCGACCGCGGCGAGCGCTCCGACGGCGAACAGCAGCGAGTCACCCGGCAGGAACGGCGTGACGACGAACCCCGTTTCGGAAAAAATGATGACAAACAAGATCGCATATATCCACACGCCGTACTGCGCCAGCAGCTCCACCAGATGCCGGTCGAGGTGCAGGACGAGATCGATGAACCAGGTGACGAGCTCCATGCCGCGGAGTTTAGGACTTCCGGCGTCCGTCTTCCGGCCGGAGAAGAGGCGCTGCCTCGAGCGTTCTTCTCTGACCGGAAGTCGGAAGGCGGAGACCCGGAGCCGCGCTCAAGGCGCGGCGGCTAACCGCCGCGCCTTGAGCGCTTCCAGCGCGACCCCGACCGGGCCATCACGCGACACCAGGGACCCGTCGGACTTGCCCGAACCGAGCTCGGCGGGACGACCCTCCGCGCCGTCGATCGCGACGTCCGGGACGATGCCCTTCTCGTGAATGGAAGCGCCGGACGGCGTGAAGTAGCGGGACGTAGTCAGCTTCACCGCACCGCCGCGCGATAGCGGCATGACGGTCTGAACCGACCCCTTGCCGTACGTCTTGTGGCCCATGAGCGATGCGCGTCCGTGATCCTTGAGCGCACCGGCCAGGATCTCCGATGCCGAGGCCGACCCGCTGTTCACGAGCACGACGAGCGGCGCCCCTTCGAGCAGGTCGCCCGGCGTCGCATCCATGCGGAAGCGGGCATCTTCGGTGCGTCCGTCGGCGGTGACGATCACGCCGCTCTCGAGAAACGCATCCGCGACCGCAACGCCCGCTTCGAGAACACCGCCGGGATTGTTGCGCAGGTCGAGCACGAGTCCCTGCAGGCCGGCCGGATTCGAGCGCTTCAGCTGCAAGATGGCGCGATTGACGTCGTCCGCCGTCGTCTCGCTGAAGGTAGTGATGCGCAGATACCCGTAGCCAGGCTCGAGCGTGCGCTGCGCGACGCTGTGTACGGAGACGCGGGCACGTTGCAGCATATACGTGAGCAGCTCGCCGGTCTCGCCCGGGCGGCGGACCACGAGCTTCACCGTCGAGCCCGCCCGACCCCGCATGCGCGTGATCGTGCCTTCGAGATCGGTGCCGATCTCGGCGTCGTCGATCTTCACGATGAGATCGCCGGCGCGCAGTCCCGCGGTGTCCGCGGGCGAGCCTTCGATCGTTCGAATGATCTTCACTGCGCCGTCGGCCGCCGCGACCTCGATTCCGACGCCGGGATAGGACCCCATGGTCGAGACGCGGATCTCTTCGTATTCCTCGCTGTTGAGGAATGCCGAGTGCGGATCGAGCGCGGACACCATGCCGCGCACCGCGTTCTCGAGCAGCTCGCGATCGTCGACGTCCGCGACGTACTCGCGCTTCACGCGCTCGAGGACCTCGGCGAGAAGCCTCGCCTCCTCCCACGGGAGGCTGGTGGATGCGGCGACCGCGACCGTAGTCTTGTCGTCTTTCTGGGCATCCGCGAGCACGCCGCTCGTCAGACTCGCAGAAAAGCCCAGGACCACTCCCGAAACGAGAGTGGTCAGCGTTTTCGCTGACATTCTTGGTAGACCCCCGAATTGTGCGAACCCGTCAGGTGCACGAGATACAGGACGCTTACGTTGCCGGTCAATCACTTGAACACCATTTCTGCAGTCAAGCTTTGGCCACGCTTGCTAATGGAGCGCGGCCGTGAGAACGCCGTCAGGCTGCGGCTCGAGCTGCTCCTGCGCGGGCGTGCACTGCACCGGCAGCGCTGCCGCGAGCACGGGAATCTGCGCGAGCACGTCGGCGATCGGCGCGGGCCGCCCGATCGCAAAACCCTGGCCGTAGTCGACTCCGAGCGCCACGACGCGGTTGCGGATCGCCTCCGTCTCGACGTATTCCGCGACGGTGCCGATCGACATGCTGCGCGCGAGTTGCGCGATCGCAGCCACCATCGACTCCGCGCGCGCGTCGGTCAGGATGTCGCGGACGAAGCTGCCGTCGATCTTCAGCATCGTGACCGGCAGCTGTCGCAGATAGGAAAGCGACGAGAAACCCGTGCCGAAGTCGTCGAGCGCTACACCGCACCCGAGGCGCCGCAACCGCCGCATGAGCACCTCGGCGCGCGCGATGTTCGCGACGGTCGCCGTCTCCGTCAGCTCGAAACAGAAGAGCGCGGGCTCGAGTCCGCTCGCGTCGATCCGCTCCAGGAGGAAATCGGCGAACGCATCGTCCGAGAGCGACTGGCCGGAGAAGTTGATCGCGAACACGACCGGCCGCTCGGTGAGCATGCCCGCATACGGCTTCACGAGCTCGATGGCCCTGTCGATGACCCAGCGGTCGATCGCGGGCATGAGCTGATACCGGTTCGCGGCCGACAGGAACCGGTCGGGCCCGAGCGTCGTGCCGTCCTCGTCGATCATGCGCAACAGGAGCTCGTAATGCGGCCGTGCGTCGCTCGGCGCTGCGGCGAACGGCATGATCAGCTGCCCGTCGAGGCGCAGGCGATCGGCCGAGAGCGCGGCGCGCAGCCGCGCGGCGATGTTGATGTCCGCGAACCGGCGCATGATGCTCGCGTCGTTCTGGACGTAGGCTTCGACGCGATTGCGGCCGCGATCTTTCGCGGCCTTGCACGCAGTCTCCGCCGCGGCGAGCGAATGCGTGAGCTCGCCTGCCTCGCGATCGAGCGGAGCGACGCCGATGCTCACCGAGACGTGCACGCGTGCCTCGCCATTCATCGCGCCGAGCATTTCCGCACCCGTACGCAGGCTTTCCGCGAACTGCGTGGCATCGTCCAGGCCGCTTGGCAGCAGCGCGGCGAAGCGATCGCCGGAGATGCGCGCGGCGAAGGCGCCGGGCGGCAGGCGGCCGCGCAGCAGCTCGCCGAGCTGCGCGATCACGCGGTCGCCGATGTGCATGCCGTGGTTGTCGTTGACGACATGGAGCTGATCCGAATCGATATAGAGGGCACTCCATGATCCCGAGCCTGCGACCGCCGCGCGGACGCGCTGCTCGAAGGCGTGGCGCGTGTAGAGCCCGGTCATCGCGTCGTAGCTCGCGTCGATCACGGCAGCGACCTTGCGCGCGATGAGATCCGCGAGGCGTGCGTCGCGCGGCAGAAGCTCTGGGCCCTCGATGGAGCGAAAGAGCGCGAGGACACCCATCGTGCGTCCGCCCGCGTGCCGCACGGGGCAGGAGAGGATCCGATAAGGCACGACGCCGAGCGCCGCGCTGGGCGTCAGCCGATTGATGATCACGGGTTCGCGGCGCATCTGCGTCATCGAAACGAGGTGGCGATGCGTGCGCGCGATCAACTGGCCGTCGGCCGGGCTGCCGGCCGCCGAGCGCATGAGCACGAGTCCTTTCTCCGGAACGATCAGCGCGCCCACCACGCATTTCAGATGCTCGACCGCAGTCTGCAGGATCGCCTTCAGATCGTCCGCGGTGCCGGCCTCGTCGGTATCCAGCGCGCCCGTGTCGGCCAGAACGAGCTCGAGGTCGCGATCGAGCGCGGAAACGCGGGTGTTCAGATTTGCGATCGATGTGCGGGCGAGGAGATCGCGGCGCAGACACTCGAGCGCCGGCCGCACGAGCGCGTGCACGAAGGAGAACTCACGGATTTCGCGCTCCGGCGCGCCTCTCGCGGCCGCTCCGCGGCACACGATCGCCACGAGCGCGATCAGCCCCTGAGCGTCGTCGCGCAGCCAGCAAACGTAGACGGGAATGTCGTCCGCGAGCCGGAGCAACTGCCCGGCGCTGTCGCGCTCCGTACGCGCGGCCTGCAGCGCGTCGAACACGAGCTGCATGAGGTCCGGGCCCATCGTATCGCTCGCCCACACGACCTCGCCCTCGGCATCGAACACCGCGATGGTCGTGGCGCGCGGCAGCAGAGAACGGCACAGCTGGGCGTAGGGCTCGAGCGAGCCCGTGACATTCTGATCGGAGCGACCGGCGTGCGGCCCCGTTTCGTCCATTCTGGGTCGGCACTCGCGCGTGGTAGTACGTATCGCGAGCGAGAATTGCAGACGCCCGGTGGCAATACGTTGAACCGGTGCGCGTTTTGTACCCGCGAGCGGCCTGGGAGCCTGTCCGACTAGGGCGCCGCGCGCGGATTTCCGGACTTGAACCACGGCCGCGGATCGACCGGCTTGCCGCCTTTGCGGATCTCGAAGTAGAGCTCGGGCCGGCTCCGCCCACCGCTGTCGCCTGCGGCCGCGATCGTGTCGCCTGTCGTGACGCGCTCGCCGGCCGCCTTGTAAAGCCGCTCGTTATGTCCGTACAGGCTCAGGTACCCCTCGCCGTGATCCACGATCGCGAGGAGCCCGAGCCCGGGCAGCCAGTCCGCGTACACGACGCGACCGTCGTAGACGCTGCGAACCGGCGTGCCGCGATCGGTCGCAACGAGAACTCCGTCCCATTTCACACCGCCCGCGCGCGACTCGCCGTACCGCGCCACGACGCGGCCCGCAACCGGCCAGGAGAGCTGCCCGCGCAGCTTCGCGAATGCGTCCTTGCTCGTGACGGGAAACTTCTCCATCGCGCGCTTCAGCTCGCGCAGCAGTTTCTCGAGACCGTCCTTCTGCCGGCGCAGCCTCTCGAGGCTCTCCGAACGCGAGCGCGACTCGGCAGTGAGACTCGCGAGCACCGAGCCGCGCCTGGCCCGCGCCTGCTCGAGACGCGCGAGCTCTGCACGCCGCTCGGTTTCCAGTGCCTCGAGCCGCTGCTCCTCGCTTGCGAGCTCCGCATCGAGCTCCTCGATGCGACGTACGCTCGATGCGATGCGCTCGATGTGACCGGCACGCGCGCGCCCGAAATAACCGTAGTACGCGAGCATGCGTCCGGCGCGTCCCGGATCCTTCTGGTTGAGCAGCAGCCGCAGCGGTTCTTCCCGCCCGATCACGTACGCGGCCCTGATCTGCCCGGCGAGCGCGGCCTGGCCGCGAGCGAGCTCGGCCTCTCGCCGGCGTTTCTCTTCCGCGAGCTCCGCGCGGCGCGCAGTGCGTTCGGCCCGCTCCTGTCGAAGCCGCTCGAGACCCGCGCGCGCCGCGCCCACCGAAACTTCCGCCGTCCGCAGCTCGCGCGTCAGCCGGTCCCGCTCGATCTGGTCGCGCCCCACCTGCTCGCGGATGCGTTCGATTTCGGCTTGAACCGCGGCAAGCTCCGCTTCGGCGGCCTTCGGATCCGGGCTCTGACCGAGCGCGAGCGCGGCGGCGGCTGCGAATGCGGCCACCACAAGCGCACTCTTCTCCGGCCGGAAGGCGGAAGCCGGAAGGCGGTCGCCGTCTTCTCTTTGTCGCGTTAGAGGCTCCACGCCGCGCCGAGTATAATGCGCGCCGTTTTTGCCGCCGGACGCACTTCCGCTGGACAGGTTGATCGAATACGCCGGCAATCATCCGTGGCTCGCCGCTGCTGCCGTGCTCGCCGCGCTCGCCGTCGTCGCGTTCGAGCTGCGGGCGCGCTCGCACAGCTTCGCCGCCATCGCGCCGCAGGACGTCATTCGCCTGATGAACCACGGCGCGCTCGTCCTCGACATCCGCACGCCGGATCTCTTTGCGGCCGGACATATCGGCGGATCGCGGCACCTGCCGTCCGACCAGATCCTCACCGCGAACGACACGCTGAAGAAGCACAAGGAAAAGCCCATCGTGGTCTACGACGAGTCCGGCTCGCTCGGCGCGGCTGCGGCACGCCAGCTCGCAGCGCAGGGCTTTACCAAGGCGGTGAACCTGCGCGGCGGCATCGCCGCGTGGCGCGCGGAGAATCTGCCGATCGTGAAGGGCTGAAAAGCGCGCGATGAGGGAGGCAGCGGGACGGCGCAAGGTCGTCATGTACGCAACGATGTGGTGTGGATACTGCGAGCGCGCGCGACGGCTCTTCAGGGAGAAGGGCATCGAGTACGAGGAGATCGACGTCGAGGGGAGCGCCGATGCGCGGCGCGAGATGACGATGCGGAGCGGTCAGCACAGCGTGCCGCAGATCTTCATCGGGGATGCGCACATCGGCGGCTGGGATGACCTCGCCGCCCTGGACGCGTCGGGCAAGCTCGATGCGATGCTGAACGCGAGCCCCTGAGGAGCATTGGTATTTTCGGTTTCTACGAGGAGCGATCACATGACCGATAACGAAGGCGCCGCAGCGGCTGCGCCGGCAGACACCCAGGCTCAGACCGGCCCGCAGCTGGCGCTGCAGACCGTGTATCTGAAGGACTGTTCCTTCGAGGCTCCGAACGGTCCGCGGGTCGAAGGGCAGTGGAACCCGCACATCAATCTCGATCTGCAGACGGCCGTGAACCAGCTCGCGCCAGACTTCCGCGAGGTCGTGCTCACCGTGACCGTGTCGGCCAAGCAGAACGACGCGACCGTGTTCCTCGTCGAGGTGAAGCAGGCAGGCGTCTTTCTGATGCGCAACCTGTCGCAGGAGGACGTGAAGCGCGCGGTCGGCAGCATCTGCCCGAGCTCGCTCTTTCCGTACGCGCGTGCGCAGGTCTCGCAACTCGTGCAGCAGGGCGGCTTTCCGCAGTTCCTGCTGCCGCCGGTGAACTTCGACGCCCTCTATGCACGCTCCGCTGCGGGCGCGCAGCCGGTCGCGCCGCAGAACGGTCAGGCAGCCGCGAACGGTTGACGGCGCGGCCATGGCGGCGATCGTGGTGCTCGGCGCAGGCTCGTGGGGCACCGCGCTCGCCATCCAGTTCGCGCGCAGCGGACGTCCGACGCGGCTCTGGGGCCGCGACCGCGCGCGCCTTGCGACGATGGCGCGCGAGCGGCGTAACTCGCGCTACCTCGAGAGCGGCGAATTCCCTCCGTCGCTGAACGCGACCGTCGAGCTCGACGACGCCCTCGCCGGTGCCGACGATGTGTTGCTGGCCGTTCCGAGCCACGCATTTCGCGCTCTTCTCATGGAGATTGCTCCGCGGCTCGCTCCCGGCCAGCGCGTCGCGTGGGCGACGAAAGGCTTCGAGCTCGACAGCGGCAAGCTGCCTCACCAGGTCGCGCGTGAAGTACTCGGCGCCGAGCGTGCGATCGCGGTCCTCTCGGGTCCCACATTCGCGCGCGAGGTCGGTGCGGGCCTGCCGACAGCGATGACGGTCGCCTCGCCCGACGCGAGCTTCGCGACCTCGCTTGCGCAGGATCTGTCGTCCGAAAATTTCCGCGCCTATATCTCGACCGACATCGTCGGCGTCGAGGTCGGCGGCGCGGTAAAGAACGTGCTCGCCGTCGGCGCGGGCCTGTCCGACGGGCTCGGCTTCGGCGCGAACACGCGAGTCGCGCTCATTACGCGCGGGCTCGTCGAGATGACGCGCCTCGGCGCATCGCTGGGTGCGCAGCGCGAAACGTTCATGGGACTCGCCGGTCTCGGCGACCTCGTGCTGACATGCACCGACGATCAGTCGCGCAACCGGCGCTTCGGGTTGCTGCTCGCATCGGGCAAGTCACCGGACGCCGCCCTCGCGGAGATCGGCCAGGCCGTCGAGGGTTACGTCGCGGCGCGCGCCGTGCGCGCCGTCGCGCAGCGCCAGAAGGTGAGCATGCCGATCTGCGAGGCGATCTACGGCGTGCTGTACGAGGGCCTCCCACCCAGGGACGTCGTCGTCGGGTTGATGACGCGGCCGATCAAGGCGGAGAACGGCTGACTCTCCCGGCCTCCGCCCTCCGCCTTCCGCCTTCCGGTCAGAGGGTCGCCGCAAGCGTTCGGGTTATCGCTCTTATTCCGGCCGGTTTCGATCGCGAACAGGCGCGCATTGCCGAGCTCGGCAACGCACGCATCGAAGCTCGGGGAAAGCCTACAGCTCACAGCTGACAGCTCACAGCTCGGAAGAGGATAATTTCCGGCATGGTCGCCGCTCCGAAAGACGTGAAGAACGCGCTGACCCTCGATTTCTGCGGGATGCGCTTCGAGTCCCCCATCGTGCTCCTCTCCGGCTGTGTGGGTTTCGGAGAGGAGTACACGCGGATCGAGCGGTTCTCGAACCGCGATGCCGGTGCGATCGTGCTCAAGGGCACGACGCTGAATCCGCGTCTCGGCAACCCTCCGCACCGCGTATACGAGACGCCGATGGGCATGCTGAACGCCATCGGGCTGCAGAATCCCGGCGTCGACTACGTGGTGCGCAGCATCCTGCCTGAGCTCGATTTCACCGAGACGCGCTTCATCGCGAACGTCTCGGGCTCGACGATCGAGGAGTACGTCGAAGTCACGCGCCGGTTCGATCAGTCGCGGATCGATGCGATCGAAATCAACATCTCGTGCCCGAACGTGAGAGAGGGGGGCGTCGCGTTCGGCAACTACCCCGAGATGTCCGCGCGCGTGGTCGCCGCGTGTCGCAAGGTCACGAAGAAGCCGCTCATCACCAAGCTCTCGCCGAATCAGACCGACATCAGGGAGAACGCGCGCCGCTGCATCGAGGCGGGGTCCGACGGCCTCGCGGTGATCAACACGATCATGGGCATGGCGATCGACGTGAAGACGCGCCGCCCCGTCATCGGAAACGTGCAGGGTGGGCTGTCCGGTCCCGCGATCAAGCCGATCGCGCTCCTCAAGGTGCATCAGGTATACGAAGTCGCAGAACCGCACGGCGTGCCGATCATCGGTCAGGGCGGTATCACCACCGTGCACGACGCGCTCGAGTTTCTGATCGCCGGTGCGAGCGCCGTCGGAATCGGCACCTCGCTCTTCTACGAGCCCCTGGTGTGCAAGACGATCAATCCGGGCATCGCCGAGTATCTGCGCGCGAGCGGAATGAGGAGCGTGAGCGAGCTCGTCGGCACGCTGCGCACGGACAAGGACATCGAGGACTGCGCGGTCTCCGGCTGAAGCGCGTCGAGCGTGATCACCGTCCACCATCTCGAGAACTCGCGCTCGCATCGTATCCTGTGGCTGCTCGAGGAGCTCGGCGTGCCATACGAGGTGGTACGGTACGAGCGCAACCGCACGACGCTGCTCGCGCCTGCCTCGTTGCGAAAGGTTCACCCGCTCGGCAAGTCGCCGGTGATCACCGATGGCGGAACCACCATCGCCGAATCCGGCGCGATCATCGAGTATCTCGTCGGGGAGTACGGTAACGGCCGTCTCATTCCCGCCGCCGGAACACCGCAGCGGCTGCGCTATACATACTGGCTGCACTACGCGGAAGGGTCCGCGATGCCGCCGCTGCTTCTGAAGCTGGTCTTCGATCGCGTAGGCTCGGGCTCGCCGTTTCTCCTGCGACCGATCGTGAACGCGATTCTCGCGAAGGTGAACGCCGCGTTCATCCGGCCGCAGCTCGAGCTGATTCTCGACTACATGGACGACGAGCTGCGCAAGAGCATGTGGTTCGCCGGCGAGGAGTTCACCGCCGCAGACATCCAGATGAGCTTTCCGCTCGAGGCCGCGCGGCAACGCGCGGGACTCGAGCGGACGCGACCGCGGCTCTGGAGTTTTCTCGAGCGGATTCTGCGGCGGCCGGCCTATCGCGCCGCGCTCGGGCGCGGCGGGCCTTACGCGCTGGCCGGTTGAACAGGGCGGGGGCTAGCGCGCGAACCGAGCGGTAGTTGCGTATGCCTGCCGCTTGTGAGACCTTGCGTCTCACTTATGGCTGTTTCTGTGAAGGGCCACGTGCTCGCCGCGTGCCGCCAGTGGCTGAAGGCGCTGGTACACGTGCCCATCCTCTGTGGGGTCACCTGGAAGGAGTTCTCGGACCTCAGCCGCCTCTGCTACGTCGACGTCGCGATGGAGCGCTTCGGCCGACGCGGGCGCCCGACGAACGTCTCGCGTACGGCGATGCTCACGGGGCTCGCGCGGCGTGAAGTGCGAAAGCAACGCGAATTGCTGCAGACGCGCGACGAATCGTGGGCGGGCTACGTGACGAAAGGCTCGCTGCTGCTGTCCGCGTGGCACCAGGATCCGGAGTTCATCGACGCGCGCGGGGAGCCGAAGCGACTTGCGCTGCAAGGACCGGGGGCGACGTTCTCTGAGCTCGCGCGCCGATGCGGTGCCAGCGACATTCCCGTGCCGACTCTGCTCAAGGAGCTCAAGTCGGCCGGCGCCGTTGCGGAATCTGCGGATGGATTGCTCGAAGCGCGCATGCGTTCATACATCCCGAAGTCGATGGACGAGCGACTGATCCGGCTATGGGGTTCGGTGGTCGCGGACGTCGGTTCGACGTTCGGCCACAACCTCACGCGCACAGCGCGCGAGCCGTCGCGGTTCGAGCGCGCGGCCGTCAACGATCGCGTTGATCCGCGCGCGTTGCCCGAGTTCCGGAAGTTTCTCGAGCTCGAGGGGCAGAGGTTTCTCGAACGAGTCGATGCGTGGCTTACCGCGCACGAAATACCCGGACACGAACGCGCCTCGAGTCCGGGCATGCGTCTGGGTGCGGGCGTGTATCACGTCCAGGATTGAACGGAAGGGCTGGGTTATGAACGCGAAACGACATCCATCGTGGCCCGCGCTGGTCACACTGATTCTCATCGGATGCGGAGGCGGCGCCACGACTGTCGTGCCGAACAATCCGCCCACCGGCGGCATCCAGGGATCGGGGATCGCGTTCGGCGCGATCACGGGATTCGGCAGCATCTTCGTAAACGGCGTCGAATTCTCGACCTCGAGCGCACAGATCCGCATTGAGGACCAGCCGGGGACCGAGTCGCAGCTGCGCATCGGCCAGGTCGTGCTCGTGCGCGGCAGCATCGCGAGCAGCGGCCTTACGGGCAGCGCGACTGAGGTCAGCTTCAACGACAACCTCGAAGGACCGATCACGAATCTCGACGTCGCCGCCGGCAGGTTCGTCGTGCTCGGCCAGACGGTGCGGGTCACAGGAGCGACGCTCTTCGACAGCAACATTTCTCCGGCCTCGATCGAAGGGCTTTCGAACGGCCTGGTCGTCGAGGTCAGCGGATTCCCGAACGCGACCGGCGAGGTCAGCGCGACGCGAATCGAAGGCAAGGCGGCCGGCGGGCAGCTCGAGCTCACCGGCACCGTGAGCAATTTCAACGCGGCGGCGTCCACCTTCCAGATCAACGCGCTCGTCGTCGATTTCAGTGCCGCCACCATTCGCAACGGTACGCTCGAGAACGGGCGCATCGTCGAAGTAAAGGGCACGACGTTCACCGCGGGCGGCGCCCTGCGAGCGACCGATGTCGAAGTGCGCGCGGGTCTCGGGGCGCAGAGCGGCGATCTCGGCGAGCTGGAGGGGCTCGTGACGCGCTTCGTGTCGAACAGTGATTTCGATATCGGCGGACAGCGGATTGCGACCGATGCTTCGACGCAGTTCATCACGAACGGGCTCACGCTCGGTCTCAACGTCAAGGTCGAGGCCGAAGGAACGTTCAACGCCGCGGGCGTGCTGCTCGCGCGGAAGGTCGAGCTCGAGCGGGATGCGTCCTCCCGCGTGGTCTCGACGATCGACTCCCTCGACGCAGTCGCCGGCACGTTCCGGCTCGACATCGGCGTGACCGTCTCGGTGAACGCCGCGACCCAGCTCGAGGACAAGCTGGACCAGCCCGTGCGTCCGTTCCGATTCTCGGATCTGCGGGCCGGCGACTACGTCGAAGTGCGCGGGTTCGAGGCATCGACGGGAAACACCCTGGTCGCGGTCGTCCTGGAGCGTGAGCGGCCGGAGGACCGTGTGGAGCTGCGCGGCACGGCGCGCAACGTCGCCGATCCGAACGTCACCATCCTCGGCGTCAACAATGCACTCGTGGGCAGCGTCGCGTTCCGCGACGCGGCCGATGCGCCGATCACGCGCGCCGAGTTCTTCGCGCAGGCAGCCGCGAGCGAGGCGGTGAAGTTGAGCGGCCGGGTGGCAGGCGGCGTCGTGACCTGGGAAGAGGCCGAGCTCGAGGACTGATCAGGCGTTGATCATCGTGCGGGTCGGGAAGGCGAACCTGACGCCCATCGCCTCGAAGCGCTCGAGGATCGCGAGGTTCACGGCCTGCTGGACATCGGCGTAGGCGTCGTAGTCCGGGATCGTCACGAAGAAGACGAGCTCGAACTGCAGCGCCGACTCCCCGTACACGAGAAAGTGGCATCGATCGAAGCGGGTCTGGCTCTGCGCCTGCACGATCTCGCGCATCGCGGGCGGAATCGCGCGCAGGCTGTCGCGCGGCGTGTCGTAGGTGACGCCGAGCGTCATCGCGACGCGCCGCTCGCGCATGCGGCCGAAATTCCGCACGCGGCACTTCAGGACGTCGGCGTTCGACATGATGATCTGCTCGCCGGAGAGGCTTCGCAATCGCGTGCTCTTCACGCCGATGTGTTCGACTGTCCCCTGATATCCGTCGATCGCCAGGAAATCGCCGAGGGCAAAGGGCTTGTCGAGCGCGATCGACATCGACGCCAGCAGATCGCCGAGCACGGTCTGCACCGCGAGGGCGACGGCGATGCCGCCGATGCCGAGGCCGGCGAGAAGCGGCCCGATCCGGACGCCCAGATTGTCGAGCGCGAGGAGAAACGCGAGCGTCCAGATGACGAGTCCCGCCACGAACATGATGATCTGCAGCGAGCCCGATTGCCGCGCCTCGGGCTGCTCGCCGCGGGAGTCGCGGCGCTCGAGCGCAAAGCGCGCGGCCTCCATGGCCCAGAGTCCCGCCTGGCACCAGAAAGCAAGAACGAACGCGACATCGACCGCACGCTGCAGGACACGCGGCATCGTGAGCAGGCTGCAGGCGGCGAACACGGCCAGCGCCCACAGGAACACCCGGTGCGTGCGCTGCACGAGCCGCGCGAGCAGCTCGATCGCGCGCGGCAGCTCGCGTCCTGATTCGACCCAGCGTCGCCGCTTCGCGCCGATGTAGCCCCTGACGATCGGCAGCGCCGTGAACGTGACGAGGAACGCCGCGAGCGCGAGCACCCACCGGCCCGCGGTGTTCCAGAGAAGCGGCAGATTCCAGATTTCGGACCAGCTCGGCAGCACGTTCGCGGCGCTTTCCCGGGGAATGCGGAAAGCGGCGGATTATACGGAGGACTCAGACGCCTCACGGCCCAGACGGCGTAGACGGCAGGAGAGGATCGCTCCGTTTAACGTCGCAGCGACCCTCTTCGCTTTCAGCCGTCTGAGCCGTCAGCCGCCTGGGTCCTCTCCACGCGCAGTTCCTTGAGCTTGCGCGTGAGCGTATTGCGCCCCCAGCCGAGCAGCTTCGCGGCTTCCTGCCGGTGCCCCTGAGTGCGCTTCAGCGCGGCGCGGATCAGGATGCGTTCGAACTCCGGCAACGCCTCGTCGAGAATCGCGCGCCGGCCCGCATTGGCCTGCCGCTCCGCCCACACCGCGAGCGCGCGCGTCCATTCGTCGGCGTCGCGCGAGGTATCGACGTCGGCTGCGCCCAGCTCCGCCGGCAGATCTTCGGCGCGGATCTCGCTGCCGGGCGCGAGCACGGACAGCCGCCGGCAGAGATTCACCAGCTCCCGCACGTTTCCCGGCCACGCGTGCCGCGCGAGCCGTTCGCGCGCGTCGCGGGCGAGCGCCTTCGGGTCGACGCCGAGCTCGGCGGCCGACAGCCGGAGGTAGTGATCGAGCAGATCGGGAATGTCCTCGACGCGCGCGCGCAGCGGCGGCAGCTCGATGCGGATGACGTTCAGGCGATGGTAGAGATCCTCGCGGAACTGGCCGCGCCCGACGCGCTCCTCGAGATTCTGGTGTGTCGCGGCGATCACGCGCACGTCGACGCGCACCGGCGTCTGGCCGCCGACGCGATAGAACTCGCCTTCCGCGAGCACGCGCAGCAGACGCGTCTGCAGCGGCGTCGACATGTCGCCGATCTCGTCGAGAAACAGCGTGCCGCCGTCCGCCTGCTCGAAGCGGCCGCGGCGCTGCGCATCGGCGCCGGTGAACGCGCCCTTTTCGTGCCCGAAGAGCTCGGACTCGAGAAGATCCGCGGGTATCGCCGATGTGTTGAGCGCGATGAAGGGCTTCCCGACGCGCGGGCTGTGGTCGTGCAGGGCCCGCGCGACGAGCTCCTTGCCGGTGCCCGACTCTCCCGTGATCAGTACCGTGACGCTCGAGCGCGACAGGCGTCCGATCGCGCGAAAGACCTGCTGCATGGCCGGCGCGCGGCCGAGCAGCTCGGGAATGCGCGGCGGCTGCGCCGCATCGCCGCCCGCCCCGCCGCGCGACCGTGCCGCGCGCTTCACGAGATCGACCGCCCGATCGATGTCGAAAGGCTTCGGCAGATATTCGAACGCGCCGCTTTCGTATGCCGATACCGCGTTGCCGAGATCGGAGTGGGCCGTCATCACGATGACCGGCAGCGCCGGGCGGGCGTCATGGATCTTCCGCAGCAGCTCGAGCCCGGACTGGCCCGGCATGCGGATGTCGGTGATCAGCACGTCCGGCGCCTCCGTGCGCAACGCCGCAAGCGCCGGCTCCGCGGCCTCGAACGTGCGCGGCAGCATGCCGCCGTTCTTCAGCGCGCGTTCGAGCACCCACCGGATGGATGCGTCGTCGTCCACCAGCCAGACACGGAGGACAGGTGCGTTCATGAGGGATCCTCGAGGGGCAGCAGCAACGTGAAGAGAGTACGGGCCGGCTCGCTCTCGAACTCGACGATGCCGCCGTGCCTTGTGACGAGATCCTGCGCGACCGCAAGACCCAGGCCCGTTCCGTTCGACCGCCCGGTCACGAGCGGATAGAAGATGCTCGAGCGAAGCTCGTCCGGCACGCCGGGCCCGTTGTCCTCGACCTGGATGCTCGCGACGAGCCGGTGACGAACCGAGCCGATGCTCACGTTCGAAAGCGCCCGGGTTCGCAGCGTGATGCGCCCGCGATCACCCACGGCCTGCAGCGCGTTGCGTGCGACGTTGAGCAGCGCCTGGATGATCTGGTGACGGTCGAGGGCGGCGCTCGGCAGGCTCGGATCGTAGTCGCGCTCGATCAGCACCGTCGCGCGCGCCTCGCCGCGCAGCAGGTGATACACGTGCTCGCACAGCTCGTGAACGTTCACCGAGGATTTCTGCGGTGGCCTGCTCGGCCCGGACATCGAATCGACGAGCGCGGTGAGCCGGTCGGCCTCGCCGATGATCACGCTCGTGTACTCCCTGAGGCTCGCATCGGCGAGCTCCCGCTCGAGCAGCTGCGCGGCACCGCGCAGCCCTCCGAGGGGATTCTTGATCTCGTGGGCGAGCTGCCTAACCATGAGGCGGCTGCCGTCGAGCCGCGCGAGCAGATCGTTCTCGCGATAGATGCGCTGCCGCTGCGTGGCGTCCGCGAGCTCGAGCAGGAGGTGCGTGCCCGTCACCTGACCCTCGAGCGGCGTGATCGTCACGTCGAGCACGCGCGTCTCGCGCGGCGCGCCCATCGGTTTCACGGCGAGCTCGCGATCCGCGAAGCTTTCGCCCGTCTCGATCGCGCGTCTGAGGATCGCCCCGAGGCCGTTCGGTTCCTGGAGGAAATCCGTGAACGGGCGGCCTCGCGCCTTGTTGAGGCTGAACGCGAGCAGATCCTGCGCCGCGACGTTCGCGTACGTCGCGCAGAGGTGCGCATCGAGCATGACGATGCCGGTCGCGAGCGCGTCGAGCAGCTCGGCGGGATCGAAATGCGAGAGCGCCGACGGCACGAGGCGCTCAATCGCCACGACCCACCCCATCACCCCTCACCCTTCCCTCTCCCCGCAAAGCGAGGAGAGGGTGCCGAAGGCGGGTGAGGGGTCCTAGAACCGCGGACGGTTCGCCGGGTTCGGAGCCTGCGCGGAGGGCTGGCGAATGTGGAACGTGACCGGATCGGACTGGCACACGGTCGTGCCGCGCCGATCCTCGACGACGAGCATAAGCGTGTGCGTGCCGCGGAACACCGGCGTGATCGTGACTTCCGTGCCGGACGGCTGATCGGGCAGACGCCGGCCGTCGAGCGCTAGGAACAGCTGATCGCCCGCGCGCAACGCAGGCTGCACGCGCAGCTTCGCGGTGACCGTCTGCGTGTTGAAGAACACTTCTTCGCTCGACGGTTTGTAGAGCTCGCACACCGCGTAGGGCGGCGCGTTTGCATCGGCGGCGGGAGCAGATCTCGACGCGGCGGTGCTCGTCCGCCTTCCTGAATAGGTCTGAATCGAGCCTACTTCCAGCTTCACGGCGCCGGGATACGGCTGATCGCTGTAATGGGTTACACCCTGGGCGTCCACCCACTTGTAGACCGTCGTCGCGCCGGCTGCCGCCGACGCACACAGCATTAAGGTAAGGAACGTTCGCCGCATGGGAGTCGAGCATAGCCGCACCACTCCGTCGAAACAAAAAACCCCCGACCCCTCACCCGCCTTCGGCACCCTCTCCCCGCTCCGCGGGGAGAGGGATGGGTGAGGGGTTAGCAGGAGTAGTACATCTCCAGCTCGATCGGATGCGTCGACATGCGGAAGCGCGTGATCTCCTGCTGCTTCAGTCCCATGTAGGCGTCGATCACATCGTTCGTGAACACGCCGCCGCGCGTGAGAAACTCGCGGTCCTTGTCGAGATGCTCGAGCGCCATGTCGAGCGAGTGGCACACCGTCGGGATGTGCTTCGCCTCCTCCGGCTCGAGATCGTAGAGATCCTTGTCGGCCGGATCGCCCGGATGGATCTTGCTCTGGATGCCGTCGAGCCCGGCCATCATCATCGCCGCGAAGGCGAAGTACGGATTCGCGCACGAATCCGGGAAGCGCACTTCGATGCGCCGCGCCTTCGGATTCGACACCCAGGGAATGCGGATCGAGGCGGAGCGATTGCGCGCCGAGTACGCGAGCAGCGTCGGCGCCTCGAATCCCGGCACGAGGCGTTTGTAGCTGTTCGTGCCTGGATTCGTGATCGCGTTCAGCGCCTTGGCGTGCTTGATGATGCCGCCGATGTAGTACAAGGCGAGATCGGAGAGCCCGCCGTACTTGTCGCCGGCGAACAGCGCCTTGCCCTCTTTCTGCAGCGACTGGTGCACGTGCATGCCGTTGCCGTTGTCGCCGACGAGCGGCTTCGGCATGAACGTCGCGGTCTTGCCGTAGCCGGCGGCGACGTTGTGAATGCAGTACTTGAGAATCTGCACCTCGTCGGCCTTCCTCACGAGACCGCCGGCGCTGACGCCGATCTCCGCCTGGCCGCCGGTTGCCACCTCGTGGTGGTGCACCTCGACCTTGAGGCCCATCTCCTCCATCGCCTGGCACATCGCGGAGCGGATGTCCTGAAACGCATCGACCGGTGGCACGGGGAAGTAGCCACCCTTGAGGCCCGGCCGGTGTCCCTTGTTTCCTTCCGGATAGTCCTTGCCGAAATTCCAGGCGCCCTGCGCCGAGTCGATCTCGTAGAAGCAGCCGTTGACGCTCGTGCCGCTGCGCACGCTGTCGAAGATGAAGAATTCGTTCTCGGGTCCGAAGAGCGCGCCCTCGGCAATGCCGGTGGACCTGAGGTAGGCCTCGGCGCGCTTCCCGAGCGAGCGCGGGTCGCGCTCGTAGCCCTGCATGGTCGTGGGCTCGATGACGTCGCAGCGGATGTTGACGGTGGTCTCTTCGAAGAACGGATCGATGACCGTCGTGTTCGCGTCGGGCATCAGGATCATGTCCGACTCGTTGATGCCCTTCCAGCCGGCGATCGACGAGCCGTCGAACATCTTGCCGTCGCGGAACAGATCCTCGTCCACGAGCTTCGCGGGAATCGTCACGTGCTGCTCCTTGCCGCGCGTGTCGGTGAACCGCAGGTCCGCGAACCGGACTTCTTTTTCCCTGATCAGCTTCAGAACGTCACCGGGTGTCATATGCCCTCCGGAATGAAAACGGTGCGCCGCGCGCTCGTGCATAGCGGGTGGCGCGGCGGGGGTACCTCGTCATTGCAGCCCATGTGCCATGCCTTGAATGCCCGCCAATCAAGGATTTAGCGTTAGCGCCGTGCCAAGGCGTGCACTACTGTAGGGCAGCTCGTGGTCGCTTCGCACTGAAATAATGCAATGGCGAGCCGAAATCGTGGCCGGGGACAAGCGATGCTTCGTGATGGTGCAGCGCCCGCGGCTCCCATCTGCCGCCGTCAGCCGTCAGTCGTCAGCCGGAAACCTGCGGGTATACTCGCGCGCTCTTCATGGGCCCGCCGGCAATGACAGCTCACAGAATCGGCGCCGCACCGCGTACGTTCCAGGATCTGATCTTCGCGCTGCAGCGCTACTGGTCCGCACAGGGCTGCGTGATCCTGCAGCCCTACGACATGGAGATGGGCGCGGGAACGTTTCACACCGCGACGTTTCTGCGGTCGATCGGACCCGAGCCCTGGAGCGCCGCGTACGTTCAGCCTTCGCGCCGGCCCGCGGACGGCCGCTACGGCGAGAATCCGTTTCGCCTGCAGCACTACTACCAGTTTCAGGTGGTCATCAAGCCGTCGCCGCTCGACATCGTGGAGCGCTATCTCGGATCTCTGCGCGCGCTCGGCTTCGATCCTCTCGTGCACGACATCCGGTTCGTCGAGGACGACTGGGAATCACCGACGCTCGGTGCCTGGGGCCTCGGATGGGAGGTGTGGCTGAACGGCATGGAGATCACGCAGTTCACGTACTTCCAGCAGGTCGGCGGCCTCGACTGCCGGCCGATCACGGGTGAGATCACTTACGGACTCGAGCGGCTCGCGATGTATCTGCAGGGCGTCGAAAGCGTGTACGACCTCGTCTGGACCGACGGACCGCTCGGCCGCGTGACCTACGGCGACGTGTTCCATCAGAACGAGGTCGAGCAATCCGTCTACGATTTCGAGCGCGCGGATACGGCCGTTCTGTTTCGTCACTTCGACGATCACGAGAAGGCCTGCAACGAGCTGCTCGAAGCGAAGCTCGCACTGCCCGCATACGAGCAGGTACTGAAGGCGTCGCACACGTTCAACCTGCTCGATGCGCGCCGCGCGATTTCCGTCACCGAGCGTCAGCGATTCATCCTGCGGGTGCGCGCCCTCGCTCGCGGCGTCGCGCAGGCGTATCACGCGAGTCGCGAAGCGCTCGGCTTTCCGCTCGCCAGGGATGCGGACGCAGCGGCGTGACGGCGCGGATCGAACGTCGGGATTTTCTGGTCGAGCTCGGCACGGAAGAGTTGCCGCCGAAGACGCTGACCGAGCTCGAACGCGCGTTCGGCGAGGGCGTTCGTGCCGGGTTGGCGCGCGCGGGGATCGCGCACGGCGAGCTCCGCACGTTCGCAACGCCTCGCCGACTCGCGGTGCTGGTGAAACGCGTCGCGGCTCATCAGCCGGCGCGGGAGCTACGCAAGCGCGGGCCGCCGGTGAACGTGGCGTTCGATGCGAGTGGCAACCCGACCCGCGCAGCCCTCGCCTTCGCCGAGGGCGTCGGCGTTGGGGTCGAGGCGCTCCAGCGCATCACCGAGGGCAAGGGCGAGTTCCTGCTGCACATCGGCGTGCAGCCGGGGGCATCGACCGCGAGCCTGCTGCCCGACCTCGTGCGCAACGCCCTCGATCAGTTGCCGATCGCCAAACGCATGCGATGGGGAGCGGGCGACGCCGAGTTCGTGCGGCCCGTGCACTGGCTCATCATGCTGTTCGGCAAGGAGACCGTCGCGGCGACGGTGCTCGACACCGCGGCCGGCAGCACCACACGGGGCCACCGTTTTCATGCGCCGAACCCGATCAGGATCGTCGCCCCTGCGTCGTACGCGAAAGCGCTCGCAGGGCGCGGGCGCGTGCTCGCGGACTTCGCCGAGCGGCGCGCGCGCGTGCGCGAGCACGTCGATGCGCACGCGGCGGCGCTAGGCGGCCGCGCCCTGTACGACGATGCGCTGCTCGACGAAGTGACTGCGCTCGTCGAGTGGCCCGTGGCCATCGCCGGCCGATTCGAGGAGCGCTTCCTCGCGCTGCCCCGCGAAGTGCTCATCTCGACCTTGCAGGATCACCAGCGCTACTTCCCCGTCGAAGGCGCGGGCGGAGCGCTCACGGCGTGGTTCATCACGGTCAGCAACATCGAGAGCCGGGATCCCGCGAAAGTGCGCGCCGGCAACGAGCGCGTTGTACGGCCGCGCCTGGCGGATGCCGCGTTCTTCTGGGAACAGGACCGCAAGGCGCCGCTCGGCTCGCGCATCGAAGCGCTCGCGAAAGTCACCTTCCAGGCAAAGCTCGGCTCGCTCGCCGACAAAATGCATCGCGTGCGCGCGCTCGCGGCGGACATCGCGCGCGCGTTGCGTACGGACGTCCCGCTCGCGCAGCGCGCGGCGGAGCTTGCGAAGTGCGATCTGCTGTCCGCGATGGTGGGCGAGTTTCCCGAGCTGCAGGGCACGATGGGCAGCTATTACGCCGCAGCGGACAAGGAACCGGCCGAGGTCGCTCAGGCGCTGCGCGAGCAGTACTTGCCGCGTTTCGCGGGCGATGAGTTACCGCGCACTGACGCAGGCACCGCGCTCGCGATCGCCGACAGGCTCGACACGATCGTCGGCATCTTCGCTATCGGCCAGAAGCCGTCGGGCACGAAAGATCCGTTCGGCCTCAGGCGCGGCGCGCTCGGGATCCTGCGGATCATCATCGAGAAACGGCTCGACCTCGATCTGTCGGAGCTCATCGCTCGCGCGGTCGCACTCGTGCGGGAGCGCTCGCCGGACCTGATGGTGAACGCGCCCGACGTCGAGGCTCAGGTCTACGACTACGTCATGGAGCGGCTGCGCGCCTACTACCTCGAGAGCACCGAGCAGTTCGGTGTCACCACCGAGCGTTTCGATGCGGTGCTCGCGACGCGCCCTCGTGCGCCGCTCGATTTCGACGCACGGCTGCGTGCGCTCGCCGGCTTTCTCGCGTTGCCCGAGGCGGCCAGCCTCACCGCCGCCAACAAGCGCATCGCGAACATCCTGCGCAAGAGCGCCGAGCCGGGTGCCGCGCTCCCTGGGACGATCGAAGTGGCCGCGTTGCGCGAGCCGGCCGAGATCGCGCTGCATGATGCGCTTCGCAGCGTTCGCGACAGTGTCGCCGGCGCGGTCGAGCGGCGCGAGTATGCGGGCGCGCTCGGGCGCCTCGCGCAGCTGCGGCCGACGGTCGATGCGTTCTTCGACGGCGTCATGGTCATGGATGCGGATCCGAAGCGACGTGGCAATCGGGTCGCGCTGCTCTCGGAGCTGCAGCGGCTGTTCGGCGGGATCGCCGACCTGTCGCGCCTGCCCGGCTAGCGCGGTCCGGGAGCCTGTCCATGCAATTCGCCGGCTCGCTGTTCTTCACGGCGTTCTTCATTCTCTGGACGTTCTTCTACGGGATCTTCTTCTTCGTCGCGTGTATGTTCCTGCCGTTCCCACGCCGCTTCGTGCTCGCCCGCGTGTGGGGGAGGACGCTGCTCGCGGTGCTCAGGTGGTCGTGCCGTCTCGACTACCGCGTCGAAGGCGCGGAGCGCATTCCCGCAGGCGCGCACGTCGCACTCTGGAAGCACTCGTCCTCCTGGGAGACCTTCGCGATGGTCGCGGTGTTTCCGCGGCAGGTATGGGTGTTGAAGCGCGAGCTCCTGCTGATCCCGTTCGTGGGGTGGGGCATCCGCCAGATGCATGCCATCGCGATCGACCGCAAGTCGGGACATTCGGCCGTCGGCCAGGTTCTCGAGCAGGGCACGCGGCGACTCGCCGAAGGCAACTGGGTCATGGTCTATCCAGAGGGCACGCGCATGCCGCCCGGCGAGACGCGCAAGTACGGCGTGAGCGGCGCGCTGCTCGCGGCGCGGGCAGGACGTCTGATCGTCCCAGTGGCCCACGACTCCGGCTTCTACTGGCCGAGGCGGGGGCTGCGAAAAAAACCGGGCACGATCCGCGTCGTGATCGGGCCGCCGATCGCGGCCGCCGGACGCGATCCACGCGATGTGAATACGGAAGCCCAGCAGTGGATCGAAGCGAAGATCGCCGAGCTTCGGGTGCCGACTACCGTTACCTGAGAGACGATCTGTACGGGATACGCGGCGATTGTTTCGCCCGAGAGCCGATAAGCGCCATCAGGTCATCCGGATTGGCGACCGACAGCGCGTTCTTCTCGATGAACTAGGCGCCAAATACGTCGTGATGCCGATGCGCCTGTAGAGGGCGGCGAGAATGCCGCCTTCGCTCCGTGATCCTCGATGAGCTGACCGTGGAGAACGTCCGCTGCCTCCAGCGGGCGGATCTGTGTCTG
>JBQTHP010000104.1:0-5262 GCA_052389755.1 Gammaproteobacteria bacterium | reverse complement strand
GCCGCCGAGCTGCTGCTCAGAGTATACGAGCGGAACCACGACCACCCGGGCGCCATGCACTATCTGGTCCACGCCAACGACGTGCCGGGACGGGAGCGTGAGCTACTGGAGATCGTCCGCAAATACGACGCCGTCGCTCCGCGCAACCCCCACGCGCTCCACATGCCGACTCACATCTACACGCGGCTCGGGGAGTGGGAGGCGGTGATCCGCGGAAACTTGCGGGCCGCGGACGCTGCGCTGGAGCATCCCGCAGGCGACCGTGGCCAGTTCGTGTGGGACGAGTTTCCCCATGCGATCGAGTACCTCATCTATGCACATCTCCAGCAGGGCGCAGATGACAAGGCCGCAGCGCAGCTGAAGCGGCTGCGGGAAACGCCCCGGTTGGAACCGACTTTCAAGACAGCCTTCCATCTGGAATTCCCGCCAGTCGCGTGACCGTGACCGTCAGTAGATCAGAGCGGGCCCGCGTTCGGTCTGCCACGACGCTTCGTCCGGGAGCGCGAGCGCGTCGAGGTCGTGCGGTGTCGCGGAGCGGTCGTCCACCCATTCGCGCAAGAGCGGGCCGCCGTTGATGACGTCGATCGCGCGCCGACCTTTTTCGTATTCGTACGGGAAGTCGCGCCACAGGTCGTAGCCCGGCTTCAGGTTCCGAAGGGCCTTGAAGGCGAGAGCCATGAGGCGCCACGGGCGAAATGCGTGGTGGTCGTAGCTCGCATCCTCGACGTGAATCTGCACGCCTGCGCACAGCTTGCCTGCGTGTTTGTGAAAGGTGGGCTCAAACCAGCACGGGCGCAGCCGGCAGCCGTTCAGCCACTCCGGCGCGACTGTGCGCATCTCTGCGATGAGCCTGCGGGCATCGAGATCCGGGGCGCCGAAGAGCTCGAGCGGCCGCGTCATGCCGCGGCCTTCGGACAACGTGGTCCCCTCGAGCATCACGGTGCCCGCGTAGCAGCGCGCCATCCACGGATTCGGGGCGTTCGGACTCGGATTGACCCACGTGCGCTCGCCCAGTGGCCAACCGAAACCGCGCGCTGCCTCAGGCCGCCAGTCCTCCATCGGCACCACGCCGTACTCGACGTCGAGCTTCAACGCGTGAACGAACCAGTTCCCGAGCTCGCCGAGCGTAAGCCCGTGGCGCATGGGCATCGGGCCGGCGCCGACGAAGCTCTCCCATCCGGCGCGCAGCCGCAGACCCTCGACGGGACGCCCTGCGGGATTGGGCCGGTCGAGGACGCACACGCCCTTGCCGTGCTTCGCGGCGGCCTCGAGCACATAACGAAGCGTGGTGATGAACGTGTAGATCCGGCAGCCAAGATCCTGCAGATCGACGAGCAGCACATCGAACGTATCCAGCATCGCCTCCGTCGGTCGGCGAACCTCGCCGTACAGGCTGAAGACCGGAATGCCGAGCACCGGATCGGTGAAGTCCGGCGACTCGATCATGTTGTCCTGCTTGTCGCCGCGCAGGCCGTGCTGCGGACCGAAGGCCGCGCCGAGGCGCACGTCCCCGAGCGCCGCAAGCGCGTCGAGTGAGTGCGTGAGATCGCGTGTGACCGAGGCGGGATGCGCGAGCAGCGCGACGCGCCGGCCGGCAACCCGCTTACGCAGAGTCGGATCCTCGACGAAACGATCGATCCCGAACTTCATCGCGCCGCACCCGCGCGCGCGAGCAGAGACTGTGCGAGCTCGAGCACGAAGCCCCCTGGGTGATGAAAGTCCGGCTTGGGCAAGGGATGCGCGACCGCCCAGTACGAGCGGCGTCCGTCGCGCTCCTCGATGACGGCGGCAAACGCCATTTCGAGCCGCGCGGTGGCGAGAAGCTCCGGAATCTCGCTCAGCGAGATACTCGCGTTCAGCTCGACGCCGAACGCCCGGTGAGTCAGAGAGATCGTGGGCGCACGCGCGAGATCGGGAACGGTCAGTCCCCGGCGATAGTCATCGAAGCGGTATATCGCCCACTCGTTCGAGGGCGACCAGTTGAGCTCGTAGTAGGCGGCTCCGCGCGCGCGGATGAACGCTTCGAAACACGTGTGTTCCCACAGCCCGTCCACGCGCGCCGCCGGGCGCGCCTCTGGAAGCAGCAATCGCGACGCATCACCGTTCGCGGCGAAGGTAAAGAGGAGCGCACCGTCCTGTGCGAGCCGGACCCGCGCGTCGATGCGACCCAGGCTCTCGCACGGCGTGGACGGATGGCACGTGAGCGCGGCCCTGAGCATGCCGCATTGTAGCCGCCCGCGCCGCCGTACAATGCTCAGGAACCCATCCGACTCCCATGACGCTGAAGGTTACGTACGACGCAGCGCTGCCGATCACGGCGCACCGACGCGAGATCCTCGAGGCACTCGAACGGCATCCGGTCATCGTCGTGTGCGGCGCAACCGGCTCGGGCAAGTCCACGCAGCTGCCGAAGCTGTGTCTCGAAGCCGGACGCGGCATGGACAGGCTGATCGGCCACACGCAGCCGCGGAGGATCGCCGCGCGCGCGCTCGCCGGCCGGATCGCAACCGAGCTCGGCGCCACGCTCGGTCGCGAGATCGGCTACCAGGTGCGTTTCACGGACCGCACGAGCCGTGACACGCGAGTAAAGCTCATGACCGACGGCATTCTGCTCCGCGAGCTCGACGGCGACCGGGAGCTCCGCCGCTATGACACGCTCATCATCGACGAGGCGCACGAGCGCAGCCTCAACGTCGACCTGCTGCTGGGCGTGCTCACTCGCATTCTCGCGAAGCGCAACGACCTGAGGGTCATCGTCACCTCCGCGACCATCGACCCGGAGAAGTTTTCCCGCTTCTTCGGCGGCGCGCCGATCATAGAAGTGTCGGGCCGCGGTTTTCCGGTGGAGGTGCGCTATCGCCCGCTGGCCGCCGAGGACGAGGATACGGCCGAGCTCTCGCTCTCGGAAGGAATCGTCGCCGCCGTGCGCGACCTCGATGCGGACACCGCGGGCGCGGGCGGTGATGTGCTCGCGTTTCTGCCGGGCGAGAAACAGATCCGCGAAGCCGCGGACGCCTTTCGCGAGGTGGCGCTCCCCCAGACCGAAGTGCTGCCGCTCTATGCGCGCTTGTCCGCGCCCGATCAGGAGCGCATCTTCGACCGGCACGTCAAGCGGCGCGTCGTGCTCGCGACCAACGTCGCCGAGACCTCCCTCACCGTCCCGGGAATCCGCCACGTCGTGGATTCGGGCCTCGCGCGCATCAGCCGCTACAGCGTGCGCGGCAAAGTGCAGCGTCTGCCTGTCGAGCGCATCTCGCAGGCGAGCGCCGAGCAGAGGAAGGGCCGCTGCGGTCGCGAGGCCGAAGGCATCTGCGTTCGCCTCTATTCCGAGGAGGACTTCGGCGAGCGCGAGGCCTTCACGCCGCCCGAGGTGCTGCGCACGAATCTCGCGAGCGTGATCCTGCTGATGGCCGCGCGGGGCCTCGGTGAGCCGGAGGATTTCCCGTTCCTCGACCCGCCCGACACGAGGCTCGTGAACGACGGCGTGCGGCTTCTTCAGGAGCTGCAGGCGATGGACGAAGAGCGGCGCATCACGACCCTCGGGCGCAAGCTTGCGTCGCTGCCGCTCGACCCGCGCCTCGGCCGCATGCTGCTCGCCGCGGCCAGACACCGCTGCGTGGCTGAAATGCTCGTCATCACGTCGTTCCTCGAAGCGCAGGATCCGCGCGAGCGCCCGACCGATTCGCAGAAGCTCGCCGACGAGAAGCACGCCCTGTTCGCGGACCGCCGCTCCGACTTCGTCGGCGTACTTCGCCTGTGGCGTGCGTTCAACGAGCAGAGTGAGACGCTGTCGGGCAGCCAGCTGCGCAAGTGGTGTCGCGAGCATTTCATCTCGTTCCTTCGCATGCGCGAATGGCAGGATCTGCACGCCCAGCTCGGCGAGGCCACCGAAGAGCTGCGGCTGCGCGGAAACCGCGCGCCGGCTTCCTATGCGGAGCTGCATCGAGCGATCCTCACCGGTTTTCTGGGCTCGATAGGCCGCCAGGAGGAAAAGCGCGAGTACGTGGGCGCGCGCGGCACGCGTTTCGTGATCGCGCCGGGTACGCCGCTCGCGACGCGTCCGCCGCACTGGGTGGTCGCGGCGAGCCTCCTCGAGACGACGCGTCTGTTTGCGCGCATCGTGGCAGCGGTCGAGCCCAAATGGATCGAGACTGCCGCCTCGCACCTCGTGAAGCGCAGCTACACCGAAGCGCACTGGCTCGAAGCGCGCGGCTACGTCGCCGCGTACGAAACCGTCTCGCTGTTCGGCATCACCCTCGCCTCGCGGCGGCGCGTGAACTACGGACCCATCGCCCCGCGCGAGGCGCGCGAGATTTTCGTGCGCGAAGCGCTGGTCGATGGTCGGGTGCAGATCGACGCAGAGTTCATGGAGGCCAACACTCGCCTGCGCGCCGGGATCGAGCAGGTCGAGGCGAAGATTCGCAGGCGCGACGTGCTCGTCGACGATCAGGCTCAGGCCGATTTCTATCTGGCGCGAGTACCCGAGGGCGTCTCGACGCTCGCGGCGTTCGAGCGGTGGCGCCGCGACGCCGAACGCCGCAATCCTTACGTGCTGCACATGTCCGCGTCCGATCTCATGCGACGCGAAGTGACCGAGGCGACCGTCGAGCAGTTTCCCGACGAGCTCATCGCGGGCGCGAATCGCCTGCCGCTCGAGTATCGGTTCGAGCCTGCCGCACCCGACGACGGCATCACGCTCGTCGTGCCCGATGCGCTCGTGGAAACGTTGCATGCCGATCGGCTCGCGTTTCTCGTGCCGGGGTTCCGCCTCGAGAAGATCACGGCGATCCTGCGCGCATTGCCGAAGGCGCTGCGAAAGCAGGTCGTGCCGGTGCCGGACAGCGCCGCGCAGGCCTTGGAGGAGTCGTGGCGTACGACCGCCGGATTTCATGAATGGATGGCCGCGTGGGTGACGCATCGCGCCGGTGCACGCGTGACCGCCGATGCGCTTGCCGCGCTGCCGCTGCCCGAGCATCTGCGACTGAACGTGCGCGTGATCGATGCGCGCGATCACGTCATCGCCGAGGGACGCGATCTGCCCGCGCTGAAACGGCATTTGCGCGTGACGCGCCCGGGCCACCGTGCGAGCGAAGCTTCGGACGAATCGCCGGAGGGTGTCCGCCTGCATCGACAGTGGGATTTCGGTGCTCTGAGCGAAACGCGCGAGACCCAGCGCAATCGATTGCGGGTCGTCGCCTTTCCCGCCATCGAGGATCGCGGCAGCGGCGTCGCACTCATCGAAGTGCGCGATGCGGCGACCGC
>JBQTHP010000103.1:0-4149 GCA_052389755.1 Gammaproteobacteria bacterium | reverse complement strand
CGTACTCGGGGATGACGTTCGGCACGCTTCCGCCGGAAACGATCGTGTAGTGGAGCCGCGAGGACGGAAGGATGTGCTCGCGCATGAGGTTGACGCCGTGCGTGAACAACTCGATCGCGTCGACGGCACTGCGACCGTTCCACGGATCGTAGGCGGCGTGCGCGGCCCTGCCACGGAACTCGACCACCGCGTCCACGATCGCCTGGCTCGAGACGGTGTCCGCCTGGGTTTCATCGCCCGGGTGCCAGGCCAGCACGACGTCGGCGTCGTCGAACACGCCGTCGCGAGCCATGTACGTCTTGCCACCGACGGCCTCTTCCGCCGGCGTTCCGTAGAAGCGCACCGTGCCCTTGAGCTTTCCGGCCTCGATCTGCTCCTTGATGGCCAGCGCCGCACCCAGGCTTGCGGCACCGAACAGGTTGTGACCGCAGCCGTGGCCCGCGGCCCCCTCGACCAGCGGACTCTTTTCGGACGCGGCCTTCTGCGACAGGCCCGGCAAGGCGTCGTACTCGCCCATGATCCCGATGATCGGCCGCCCCTTGCCGTATGAGGCGACGAAGGCGGTGGGCATCGCGGAGACCCCGCGCTCGACGCGGAATCCTTTCTTCTCGGCGTAGTCGGCCAGCGCCTTCGCCGAGCGCTGCTCGCGCAGCGCGGTCTCCGCGAATCCCCAGATCCGATCCGAAAGCGAGATCAGCTCGGAAGCGTGCTTGTCGATCGACTGCACGGCCGCCTGCTTCACGGCGCTGGGCGGAGAGGCCGGGCTTTGTGCGGATACGCCGAACGGCGCGAACAGCACGCATGCAGACGCAAGCGCGGCGTGCGCCGATCGGATACGAAGCGGAGTCGTCGTGGACATCGTTGGTTCTCTTTCGGTCGGATCGTGTGCGCCGGGGGTCAGCGGCTCGCCTTCCGCCGCGCCAACAGCTTCTCGAAATCCTCGATGAGATCGGACATCGATGTGACGGTCGCGAACTCGCGAACCCACTGCCGAACGGCGTCTACATTCGCGTCCGGATGAGCATCCAGCAATCCTTCGATGTCCTGCAAGTCCTGTGGTCGATGAGCGACCGCCTTCATGATCAGCAAGTCCTCGACCCGCGGCAGTCGCACGCTCACGCCGCTGACTTTGTAGATGCGGCCATTCTCCACAGCGCTCTGCTCAAATGACAAGCCGCCGAGGATCACGTCGATGTCCATTGCGGAGTCCGTATGCCTGAGTAACAGGACCCGAGCGCGGCGCGCAAAGTCGAGAGGGTTCTCGATCCGGGGAACGATTCCGTAGGTCGGGGCTGCTGCCACCGCGGATTTCCACTCTTGCTCGGAGAGAATCGCAAGAACATCTATGTCCTGCGTGAATCGCGGCCGGCCCAGAAAGGAGACAGCGACGCCGCCGACTATCACGGCTTGCGTGCGAATCGCTTCCAGCCACCTTCCCAAATCCGCCAGCGGCGCGAGGAGCGTCGCGGGAACGCGCTCAGCCATGCAATGCCGCGCGAATGCGAGTCCACCGATTGCGAACTTCACGAACGCGCGTCTCGCGGTCGCGATCGTCCCCGAAAAGATTGCGGGAGGCCATCAGCACGGCAAGCTGGCGCAGCTTCGTCTCCATAGAGACGGTACGCAATTCGTTGGCTTCGACTTCCTCGACCAGCTTCCAGCGGTCAAGGTAGTCGCGCGCCTGCTTGGGGGTTATCGACGTCATTGAACGATCATACCCTCAGATGCACTTGAGTATGGCGCCGTCGTCACGGCAGAGCGATGACCGCGCCCAGGCCGGCCTGATCGAAGCGGCGCTGGAAAAGGTTGCGGAACACCGCAAATCCAAGTTCGCTCGTACAGTGCGCCGGTGCGACCCGCTCTACCTTCAGCACGTCATGAAGCAAGCCTGCGACGCGCCGGACTCCGGGTTCGCTGGAGCGCACCAGATGAAAACCGCCTGCCACCGTGAAGAGACGCGAATCAATTTTCGCCGCCTGTTCGAGAATTTTCTCGACACCCGGATGCGAGCAGCCGACTACGACGGCAAGACCCTGTGGCGTGCGGATGGCAAGCGATAACTCGTTCATTTCGACCGTGCCGGGTCTCTGCGACTGCACGCTGAGCACATGGAAGCCCGGAAAGATCTCCGTCGTCCCGGTCATGATCCTGAAATTCGCCTCTTCCCAAGGGCTGCCGGTGATCCAGCGCTCGGGTTCTTTGCCCTCGAAGTACTGCAAGGCGGTGGGAAGGCCGGGCTCGCGCTGCAGAAAATCACGAGGTAAGGGACCCTTGAAGAATGCCCCTTCCTGCGGCACGTAGATCGCGACACGCGGATTCACTTTCAGGAGATAGGTAAGGCCGCTGGTATGGTCCCCGTGTCGATGCGAAATGATCACCGCATCGAGCCGCGTGAGGTCGATCCCGAGCGCCTTGACGTTGTGTTCGAAGATGTCCGCATCGTTGCCGGTGTCGAAAAGAATCCGCCTCCCGCCGTACTCCACGAGAGCAGCGAAACCCCAATCCTTGACGAGCTCGGTCGAGGGCGCGCCGAACGCATCGTAGAGATTGGTGATGCGTTTGATCTCTGCAGCGTTGGATGGCGCGGCGAGCACGAGCAGCAGAGCAGCGGACAGGGCTCGCGGCGCTACGCTTTTAAGCGTCTGATTTATAAGCAACGCCCCAGCCTCCGGTGCCGCAATACCCCTGCGGATTCTTCGCCAGATACTGTTGGTGAGAGTATCGCCTGAAGAGGATTCCCGCGCGGGAATCACCGCGTTACGTCAGCGCGGCTGCCGACTCGTTCGACTTCCGGTAGACGTAGCGAGCATTCCAATGTCGCGTACGAAGATGTCATCCGCCGCGAGTTCGTCATAACCGTGCTCCGAAATACGCACTGAGCCGGCCCGCACGAGAAGCAAAATGCGATCAAATGTCTTACTCACGGAAGTTGCCCACACAAACTGATCGATTGCGATCACACGCATAACTGCGAGCGTCAGTTCCATCGCAATCACGCGTGCCTGAGCCGGGATTCCAAGTACCTCAGACGGGCTGCAACGCACCGCTCTTGTCGTGCGGGTGCGGGTGTATGCGCGCGGCATGCTTGCCCATCCGGTCCTTGGCCATCTCGAGATCGTAGTGGGCCTGCAGATTGATCCAGTAGCCGTCGGAAGTACCGAAATACGCCGACAGCAACACGGCCATTTCAGGGGAAATCGCCCGCTTCTCACGCGCGATGTCGTTCACCCGCGGTAGCGGCACATCGAGCGCCTTCGCGAGCGCATAGGCCGAAAGGCCCACGGGCTCCATAAATTCCTCGCGCAGAATCCTGCCCGGATGAGCGAGCTTGAGCTTTCTTGCCGCCATAACAAATCCTCCTGACTCAGTGATAGTCTGCAATCTCGACCTCCCCAGCATGGCCATCCTTCCACTTGAAGCAGATGCGCCACTGCTTGTTGATCCGGATGCTGAACTCGCCCTTGCGGTCTCCTTTCAGAGCCTCCAACTGGTTCGAGGCCGGAATCGACAGATCCTTGAGATCGCCTGCAGCATGCAGTTGCTGCAGTTTCATCAATGCCCGTTCCTGAATATCGTTCGGAAGCTTTTTGGAATACTCCCGATTCCAGACCTTTGCGGTCTCCTTATCCCTGAAGGACTTGATCATGGAGCCGCATGGTAACGCACTGCATTAGTAACGTCAATCGTTACCAATCACATCGCGCCAACGGCGGTCAAGAGCCAGATGGATAGTTCAGTTCAGCGGTTTGGCGGATCACCAGATTCCATGCCCTTCTTTCCCTTCTTTCCGATCAAGCCTCACCCGATATTCTCTTACGCCGGTCTACCGGTAGAAATTCGGTAGACGTTGCGCGTGGTTCGGGTACTGCAGAAAAATGCAGCCAAAGTTAGGGCGTTCTAAACGTCTGATTTATAAGAAACCCCGCAGCCTCCAATCCCACAATACCCGCCGGGATTTTTCGCCAAGTATTGCTGGTGATAGTCCTCTGCGTAGTAGAAGTCCGGCGCGTCGAGAATCTCGGTCGTGATGGTTCCGCGATGCGCGGAGGTCAGGCGCGCCTGATACGCACGCTTTGATCGCTCGGCGGCCGCGCGCTGCTCCTTGTCGGCGACGTAGATCGCCGAGCGGTATTGCGTGCCGACGTCGTT
>JBQTHP010000102.1:0-59037 GCA_052389755.1 Gammaproteobacteria bacterium | reverse complement strand
GGAGCAAGCGGCGTTCCTGCACCGCTCAGGCTCGCGAGACGCACATTTCTGCCTCCCGCCTTCAGCCCTCCGCCTTCAGCCTTCAACCCCTTACTTCTGAACCCAATTTCCGCCGCTGTCCTGATAGTACCAGCCTGGCTTCGCGCCGCGCTCGATCCAGCGGCGGGCGAAGATCTTGCGGATGTCGGGTTCCCACTCCGGGTGACCGTTCGCCCTGGCGATCTCCATGTACAAGGTGGCGCGGTCGGCGTTGTCCTCGGATACGAGTCGCTTCACGAGCGCGCGCTCCGCGAGCGGCACCGCGGCCTGATCGCGCACGGCCACATCGCCGTTTGCGGCGAGGCCAATCGCGCCGGCAGCGAAGAACTTCTCGAGCTGCCCGAAGCGCTGCTGCATCGACGCCGTCACCGCGCGGATCTCGGGTGTCGAGATATCGATGTCGGCGTTCACCTGGGCATGCGCGGCGGGCACGAGCCACTCGAGCGCATGGCCCACCGCGACGAGCAGAACGGGCCGGCTCGCAGAATCCGCCACGGTCGCACTCGAAGAGGGCGGTTTGCCGGGCGCCGGCGTCGCATCGTCCGGGTTCTGTTTCCCAGGCTCGCTTGCCGTACCGCCCTCGACGGGCTGTCCGGTCACGGTATCGATGATGCGGTCCGCCGCCTGCTCGGCCGCGGCCGCGGGAAAGTACACGTTCACCGTCACGCAGGCCGCGAACATGAGGCAGGCCAGCGCCAGCTTGAACGGCAATACGCGTCGAATCATGGTAGTCCCTCCAGCTCGCGACCCATTCTCGGGGCACGAGGTGAACGCGCCCTGAACGCCCGCCAGTTTAACAATCTCACCGGAACTGCACGCCTTCGCTGCGCATGCCCGCGACGATCTGCGAGACGAGCTGCGGCCAGTCCACGCGCCCGGTGCTGCCGATGATGTCGATGCGCGGTATGCCCCGCCCCTTGACGATGTAATAGCCGATGCCCTGGCGATCGATCCCGCTCATCAGGCACACCTCATTGCGAAGCCGGCAGGCGATGCCGATGCGGTCGTAGTTGAATTCGTCGAAGAAGCGCAGCACGCCCGATTGCAGTGTCTTCGCGACGCCGCCTCCGCCGCCGCTGCCGATGCTCGAAATGCTGGTCACGGCCTTCTGGCTGATGCGGTGCGGGGAGCGATCGTTCGGCGTCGAAGACAGGCGTGCGTCGAACGCGATCGGCGACCAGCTGAAGAGCTCGAGACGCTGGATGTCGCCGTCGAGCCGGCCGGTGATCGAGCCGATCGAGAACGTGCGCGTCACGAGCGCGAGATCCAGGCTGCGCGCCGTGATGTCGGCGAACAGGCGCGGCCAGGGGCCGAGCGGATCCTGCAGCCGGAAGTTGCGACCCGTGATCGTCCCGTCGAACACTTGCGCCTGAACGTCGCCCTGCACGGAGAGCACTCGGTTCCGGTAGGTGAGCCCGGGGATCGATCCGGAGAGCCGCCCCGACATCTCCGGCCAGCCGAACGCCTGCGACAGCAGCGGCATGCTGATCGGCTCGATCACGGCGTCGAAGTCGAGCTCCGCCTGCGGCGTGCCGATCTTTCGCGCGGCGAGCGAACGCACGCGCAGCGCGCCGTCGAAGATCGGCAGTCGAGCCGGGCGGCTGAGCTGGAATTCGAGACCGCTCGCCCGGAAGTCGACTCGCGACGCGCCGCCCGAGAGTCCGTAGGCGCTCCCGCTGCTCCATTCGAGGTGCGAGGCGGCAGTCGAAGTCTTCGGATCCCGCCCCCAGTGCACGGCGCCGCGCACGTCGTGCATCGAGAACTTGCCCTTCGTGTCTTCGAGATCGAGATCGACGAGCCTCGCCTCGAGCCGCTCGAGCTGGTTGGCTGCGATTTCGAGCGCGCCGGAAATCGCACCGGAAGTCTCGAGCGTGCCGAAATCGGTTCCCGCGAGGGCGAGCTGCATGAAGCTCGTGTACGCGGCCGGGAACCGAAGCTGCCCGACGGTGAGCCGCGCAGTACGGATCGCGAATGCCGGTCGCAGCGCGATCTCGGCCTCACCGCGCGCATCGACCAGACCCTGCAGCTCGAGCGAGGTTTCCTTCAGCGCGATCCACTCGCCGTTGAGCGCGCCTTTGACATCGAGGCGCAGCGGATTCACGCCGAAATCGAGGAGTACGGGCCCGGCGAGCGCCTGCCCCGCCTTGCTCGACAGACGCGCGTCGATGATCGGGCCGTCCCGCAGCAGCCGCACCGTTCCCGCAAGCTCGGCTGCGACTTTCTCTGCAACCAGGGTGCCTTCCTCGTTCGTGAAGTTGAGATCGTTCGTGCTGAGGTCGACGTTCACGAGCGTGGCCGTTGCCGCGCCGCCGGATGCGCGAACGCGCCCGCCGATCCCGGCTTCCGCAGTCAAGGTTGCAGGCAGTTCCACCCAGCGCGCGGCAAGAGCGCGCAGCCCCGACAGCTTCAGGGATCCAAGATCTGCGTCCACCGACCAGCGGCTCTCACCGAATCGGCCCTCGAGCGAGACCCGCCCGTCGGCGAGCGCGAGACCCGACGCGGCGAAGGTGAATGCGCCGGCATCGCTTCGATAGTCGGCGTGTCCGCGAAACGCGAGCGCGCCGGTCGGCCCGCCGCGGGCGCTCACGCGCGCCTGCGGACACGCGAAGCGTGGCTCGCGCACGATCAGCTCGCCGCATTCGACCGACATGTCTTTAAGGGCGCCGACCAGCTCGCCTGCATCGACACTGGAGATCTGAACGGTGGCGGTCGCAGGCGCCTCGCGAGGCAGCGCCAGCTCAACGCGAATGCCGGCGGCACCGACCGCGGGCGCGGCAAGGCTGCCGATCTCGAGCTCGATGCGGTCGATGGCGTGAGCCGGCAGCGCGCCGATGCCCATCGTCGCGGTCGCCGCGAGCAGCGTGAGGCGTCGTATCCTTTCGGGCGAATGAACCATCCGCGCGAGTGTAACTTCCGCGGTCTCGCGGCCCGAGGACGTGACAACGCGCGCGAATTATCGGACATAAGTCCCGGGCGCAACGAAACTTTCATATTTCTGTAACCGAGCTGACGTGCGGCGCTTCAAGACTGCCTGGCATGAGAGTAAGTGCGCTCATCGCCCGCATCGATGCGGCCGAGTACGGGATCTGCCGCCGCCTGAACCGCGGCGCGGCCCACTCGCCGCTGCGCGCGACGTTCAAGGTCGCGAGCCGGCTCGGCGACGGGATCGTCTGGTACGCGCTGATGCTCGCGCTGCCGCTGCTCTACGGAGGCGATGCGGTGCGGCCCGCGCTCGTCATGGCGCTCATCGGCGTTGCCGGCGTCACGATCTACAAGCTTTTGAAGCGCACGTTCGTGCGTGAGCGGCCGTTCATCACGCACGCGGGCATCTCGCTCGAAACCACGCCGCTCGACCGATACAGCTTCCCCTCGGGCCACACTCTGCACGCCGTGGCTTTCACGTGGCAGGCCGTGGCGCACTTCCCCGAGCTTGCGTGGGTGCTCGTGCCGCTCGCGGCGCTCATCGCGACCTCGCGCGTGGTGCTGGGGCTGCACTATCCGTCCGACGTGCTCGTCGGAGCGGTCATCGGTGCAGCGCTCGGCGCCATCGGCGTCGCCCTCGGGTAGTGCGACTTCTCTACGTCTCGGACGTCTACTTTCCGCGCGTAAACGGGGTCTCCACCTCCATACGCACGTTCCGCGCCGATCTCGCGGCCTGCGGAGTCGAGAGTGTGCTCGTAGCGCCGGATTATCCCGGCCGGATCGAATCGCCCGACGAACCCGACCTCCTGCGCATCTCCTCCGGTGCCGTGCCCGCGGATCCCGAGGACCGGCGCATGCATTGGCGTGCGCTCAACCGGGCGCTCGACGCACTGCCGCCCAAGGCATTCGATGTCGTGCACGTGCAGACGCCGTTCATCGCGCACTACGCGGCGGCCCGATTTGCCCGCCGCCGCGGCCTGCCGTGCGTCGCGACCTATCACACGTTCTTCGAGGAATACCTGCACCACTACGTGCCGGTGCTGCCGCGTCGGATCGGCCGCGTGCTCGCACGCTCGTTTACGCGCTCCCAGTGCCGCGACGTGCAGGCGTTGATCGCACCGTCCGAGCCGATGCAGGCCGTGCTTCTCGAGTACGGCGTCTCAGCGCCGATCCACGTCGTCTCAACGGGCTTACCGACGGACCGGTTCGTGCCCGGTGATGGGCTGCGGTTTCGGATGCGCATGGGGATCGAGCCGGACCGTCCCGTGCTCACCTACGTCGGCCGCGTGGCGCACGAGAAAAACATCGCGTTTCTGGTGCAGGCGTTCGCGGCCGTGCTTCACAGGGTACCGCGGGCGCTCTTCGTCATTGCGGGCGAGGGGCCGGCACGCGCGTCACTGCAGTCGCTCGTGTCGCGCATGGGGCTCGACGAGGCCGTGTGCTTCGCCGGCTATCTCGACCGTGACGAAGGACTGCTCGACTGCTATGCGGCGGCCGATGTGTTCGTCTTCGCCTCCCGCACGGAGACGCAGGGACTCGTGCTTCTCGAAGCGCTCGCGCAGGGCGCGCCGGTCGTCTCCACCGCGGAGCTCGGCACGCGCTCGATTCTGGTCGGCGACTGCGGGGCGCTCGTGGTGCCTGAAGAGCTCGAGGCGTTCGCTGCGGCGGCGGCAAGCGTGCTCGAGAATCCGCAGCTGCGTCACCGCCTCTCGGAGCGGGCGCGCGAGCACGCGCTGCGCTGGTCGTCGCTCGCGATGGCCGGCAGGCTCGTCGAGGTGTATCGCGGCGTGCTCGATGCGAAGAAAAACGGCGCGATGCCAAGTGCATCGCGCCGCAAATTCCAGGTGGCGGGGGGTTCGCCGTAAATCCCTGGATCAGTCGTTGTCGACGCCGCCGTTCACGTCCACTTCCTTGACGCACTTGCCGGCGGCCTTGTCGCATGAAACGTCCACCGAGCGCGTACGCGTCTCGCCGTTCGGAAGGTTCCGCGTCGTATCGCGCGTGTAGCCGTCCTCGGTGCGCTGGGCGACGTCGCTCACCGAGCCTTCGCGGCCATCGAAGGTCGTGAAGCTCGTGTCGCGGGTACGCGTGCCAGTTTCAGGGTTGCGGGTTACAACGGAGTTACGCGTAGCGGTCTCGCCGTCCCGATTCGTGATCGTCGAGTTGCGCGTGAAGCCGTCATCCGTGCGCTGTCTCTCGTGATGCACGCCGCTGGTGCGGCCGTCGAAGCCCGTACGGTCGATGTCGACCACATGGGTGCCGGCGTCCTTGTCGTTCACGACGGTCATGTTGCGGGTCGCCGTCTGGCCTTCCGCATTCGTGACGGTGGTATTGCGCGTGAAACCGGTGTCGGTGCGCGTCGTTTCGGTTTCGCGCGTGTACGGACGATCGGGCGGCACACGCCGATCCGGCCGTTCCGGACGCGCCGGTCGCTCGGGTCGCTCAGGCCGCTGCTGCGGGCGACGCTGCACGCCGCGATCGCCGGCGGTCTGAGCCGAACGGGCTTGCGGACCGGCTGCGCTGGCGCTGTGCGTCGCCAGCACCATCGCGAGCGCGCCCAGGGCCAGCGTTCCGGCCATCTTTACATTGCGAATGCTCGACATAAGAATCCTCCGGGGCACGGGAATGACTGTCCCGGCCTTCAACGCTCGCCGCCGTCGGACGTTGACACGAGCCGGGCGGGCGCAAGGAGTGCGATACACTTCTCACAACGATGCTCGGCAAGGGAACCAAACGCGCGCTCATCGTCGATGACTCGAGATCGGCACGCGCCTTTCTCTCGCGGATCCTCGAGATGTACCAGATCGAGGTCGATACGGCCGACAGCGCCGAGCACGCCATCGAATACCTCGGCGGAAAGCGCCCCGACGTGATCTTCATGGATCACCTGATGCCGGGGATGGACGGCTTTCAGGCGGTGCAGGCGATCAAGAACAACCCGCGGACCGCCACGATCCCGATCATGATGTACACCGCCGAGGAAGGTGAGCTGTACGTCGGGCAGGCGCGCGCCCTCGGCGCGGCCGGCGTGCTGCAGAAGCAGATCAAGCCGGCGGACGTCTCGAAGCTGCTGTACGAGCTGCACCTCGTTCCGGAACGGCGCTCGCCCGAGCCGAGTGCTTTCAAGCCCGTCGTCGTCGACGGCGCGACGCCGATGGCCGGGCCGGCGCCCAGGGTGCTTACCGACACGGCGCTTCGCGAGCAGTTCGCGGAGCTGCGACGCACGCTCGTCGCGAGCCTCGATACGCAGTCGGAGCGTTTCGCCGCGGAGCTGCGAACCGCGTTGCGCGAGACCACGCGGCCGCCCGCTCCGGCGTACGTGCCTGCGCCGCGAAAGCCGTGGGAATGGATGCTCGCCAGTCTCGTCCTTGCCGGCGCGCTCGCGGGCAGCGTCTTCTGGATGAACGCGCGGATCACGGAGCTCGAACGCGCGCTCGTCGCAGCCAGCACCGCGCCCGCTCTGGAGCCGGCGCCCGTCGCGGCCGCCGATCTCTCACCGCTCGTGCTGCGTGCACCGTACGGCGAGGAGCCGTTCGGCGGCGATCGCTCCGAACGCGTCCGCGCAAGGCTCGACGAGCTGGCGGCGGCGGGCCACCGAGGCCCGATCGAGGCGACGACGTTCGCGGGCCGCTTCTGCCTCGTCGGCACTTCGGGCGGGTTGGCGATCGCACCCGACGACATGTTGTTCGCACAGTGCGATGTCGTGGGCAATCCTTTCGACGACTCGACGTCGGCTTCGCAGCATGTGCCGCCCGATCTGAACGTCACGCGCGGCGACCCCGCAAGCGTCGTCCAGCCTTATCCCGCCGAGACCGCCTCACTCACGGCCGGCGAATGGAATCGCGCCGCCGCGGCGAACAATCGCATCGAGATCCGCGCCCGCTGATGTCTTTCCAGCTCGACGAAACGTTCCAGCCGCCGCGGTGGATGCGGAGCACCCATCTGCAGTCGATGCTGCCCAGTCTGCCGGCGCGCCGCGGCTGGATCGAGCGACGAGCGCTGCCGCTGATCGGAGCGAGTCAGGAAATTCTGCTGGATTGCGGCGATGGCGTGCGCCTGCAGTGCTTCGCGGCAAGCCAGACCCGGCGCGGGCGCGACCCGGGCGAGAGAGTCGCCGTGATTCTGCACGGATGGGAGGGCAGCGCCGAGTCACTCTACGTGCTGTCGCTCGCGCAGGCGTTGTACGTGCGCGGCTATGAGGTCGTGCGCCTCAATCTGCGCGATCATGGCGCGACGCATCATCTCAATCGGGAGATCTTCCATTCGTGCCGCCTGCCGGAGGTCGTCGGCGCCATGCGCGCTCTGCAGGGGCGCTACGGCGGCAGGCCGCTGCACCTCGCCGGATTCTCCCTCGGCGGCAACTTCATGCTGCGCGTCGCCGCCGATGCCCGCGAGTCGAAGCTCGACGTCGCGAACGTCGTCGCGGTCTCGCCCGTGATCGATCCGGCGCAGACTCTCATCGCCCTCGAGAATGGCTTTTTCGCGTATCACAGCTACTTCGTGCGCAAATGGCTGCGCTCGCTCCTGAAGAAGCAGGCGGCGTGGCCGAGCGACTACGATTTCGCGAGCGTCGCGCGCCTCAACGATCTGCGCGGCATGACGGCCGAGCTCGTGCGACAGTTCACCGACTTTCCGAGCCTCGCGGCCTACCTCGCGGGCTATGCAATCACGGGTGATCGCCTCGCGATGCTCGATGTCCCTGCGAGCATCGTCGCGTCGCTCGACGATCCGATCATTCCCGTGCGTGACCTCGATCAGCTCGCGCGCCCGAACTCGCTCTCCATAACGCTGACCCGTCACGGAGGCCACAACGGCTTCATCGAGAACCTCTCGAACCAAACGTGGGCGGATCGCGCGGCGCTCGCCGCGTTCGAGCGCGCGTGACCCGAAGTCGGGCGCGCTCGCGCAGGCTTGACCGGACGATAGGACGCGCCCTGCGCCATTCGATTGCAGGGTGGCGTAAGCGCTCGTGAAATTCTCTCGCGGAAACCGCGGTCCTTCTATATTGATGCTCAGCAGGAGGCGCCTCGCGTGCGTGCTCGGACCGGGTTCGTTGTATGCATTCTCGGGATCGCTGCGTGCAGTCGGGACGCAGCGACGACGCTGAAGACGGTGTACGAGCGGGCGGCGATGCATCATCTTCCCGATCGCAATCCGGTGGTGGTCATCCCCGGGATCATGGGATCGCGCCTGGTCGATCCGGAGTCGGGCCAGCTCGTCTGGGGCGCGTTCGCACGTGGAGGCGTGCGTCCTACGTCGGCCGAGAGCACCCGTCTGGTCGCCCTCCCGATCGACTCGAGCCGCGGCGTCGGAGCGCTCTCCGATCAGCTCGTCGCCGACAAAGTGCTCGATACGCTGTCCATCACTTTCGCGGGCCTGCCGTTCGAGCTGCAGGCCTATGCGGAGATTCTGCGCACTCTCGGGGCCGGCGGGTATCGGGATGCCATGCTCGCCGACGAAACGGCGATCGACTATGGCCGAGAACACTTCACCTGCTTTCAGTTCCCGTACGACTGGCGTCAGGACAATGTCGCGAACGCCGAGCGGCTCGCGCGGTTCATCGAAGAGAAGCGGGCGTACGTGCAGGCGGAGTACGCGCGCCGGTTCGGCATCAGCGACTACCCGGTGAAGTTCGACCTCGTTGCGCACTCGATGGGCGGACTCATCGCGCGTTACTACCTGCAGTACGGCGCGCAGCCACTCGAGCCGGATGGCGAGCTGCCGCCTCTGACGTGGGAAGGAGCGCGGCACGTCGGGCGCGTCGTGCTCGTGGGTACGCCCAACGCGGGCACGGTCACCGCGCTCGACAACCTCGTCAACGGGCGCGACTTCGGCCGGCCGCTGCTGCCGTTCTATCCGGCTGCGCTGCTCGGCACGTTCCCGTCGATGTACCAACTGCTCCCCCGCGCGCGGCACCGCGCACTGGTGAGGAGCGAGGCAAACGCGGTCACGAGCGACTTGTTCGATGTCGCGTTCTGGGATGCGCGCGGCTGGGGTCTTCTCGAGCGGTCGCCTGCAACGCATCTTTCGCAACTCTTGCCGGCGGTCAAGACGCCGAGCGAGCGACGCCAGGTGGCTCGTGAGCATTTGCGAACGCTTCTCGCCCATGCAGAGCGCTTCCAGCAGGCTCTAGATCGTCCCGCTCCGCTGCCAGCCGGACTCAGGCTTTACATCGTTGTCGGCGATGGGCAGCGAACCCTCAGAACGATGTCCGTCGATCTGCGGTCGGGGCGGCTGCGACCGCTGGACTTTGCCCCGGGCGATGGGACCGTGCTTCGCGAGAGTGTGCTGCTCGATGAGCGCATGAGCGGCCGGTGGCGCCCCTACGTACAGACGCCGCTCGATGCTACTGCGTGGCTCGCGCTCCCGGATGACCATCTCGAGCTCACGCGCAGCGTCACGTTCCGGGATAACGTGCTGTTCTGGCTGCTCGAAGAGCCGCGAATGCTCTCTCGCGACGTTGTCAATTACGCGCCCGAGTCCGGATAGCGAGCGCCGCCCACGCCACGGGCGACGCTCCCGTTGAGCGTCAATCGATACGCCGAATGATGATTCGCGCGACCGGGTTGCGCCAGTCGTACATCGCCGCGGCCAGGTCGCCGGCGCCGTGAATGCCGGAGCTGACATGCACGAAGCCTTCGCCGTTGACGTTCACGGACGTGCCTTCGCCGCCGCACGTCGGGCCGGGACTGTTCCGGCAGAGCTCGTCGTTCGGCTCGCTGCCGGCGTCGTACGCCACGCTCGTGAGCGTCGAGCGCCCGCGATGCGAGGGAAGATCGAAGCTGTTCACGGCAAAGAACGAATCGTTGGTCGGAATCAGCATCGCCGCTACGCTCAGCCGGTCGAACCGTCCCTTCGCTTTCACTCTCACGCTGGCGGTGCCGCCCGGTCCGAGCAGTCCGCCGATCGTCTGCGCGTCGAGAACCTCGCCAGTGCTCGCAAGCGCGCTCGCGAGCGGCGCCGTATCGCCGGCTTCGGCGAGTATCGCGAGCTCGTTGCTCGCGGGCTCGCCCAGCGAAAACAGCGCGATCCGTCCCGAGTGCGTCGGCACCTTGTAGTCGATGACCTGCTCAAGGACGTCCTTGTGCGGCATCGGAAATTTGTGATCGACCTCTTCGCGAGACAGGAGCGTCTCCTTCCACGGTCCGTTGTCGTTCCATCTTCGCGGCGACCTCGATGTTCTTCTGCGGCCAGCCCGTGAGCTTCTGTCGAGCCCACGCGAGCGACTTCTCGCTCGGCGGCTTATCCATGCCTTTGCCGCCCGCGCGCGTGGACTCATTCCCGGCGCTCACGACCGAGCCGAAGCTCACGAGAGCCAGAGCGACCGTGAACCGTGCAATCGGTTTCATGGGTGTTCCTCCTGTGGTGAAAAACGAACTCGCCATGCTCGCCGCTGTTCCTCGCAGCTCGTCGTCACGCGCGTTCGCGCGGACTCCACCGGACGATCGTCTGGATTTCGCGCGAGGCCTTCTCGATGTCGGCGTCGCCGCGCGCGAGCACGGCGATCGCGCCGCCTGCCGACGGCAGCAACAGCCCTGAGTAACCACCCTCGCTAAAGCGACGCCGCGATTCGACCCCCTCATGGCGGAGTACGATTACGGTCACGGGGCCTTGGGCCGTACTGACCACGAGATGGGGAACCGTCCGTCCGCGAAACACGCAGCTATGCGCGTACACCACGCGGCCATCGGACGCATCGATCTCGATGTGCGCATCGCGCACGACGAAGTCGAGCGCGGATCGCGGCACCGGCTCGCGCTGCGACCAGCTCGCAGGTTCACCGCCGACATGCGCAGCGATCTCGGCCGCGAGGGTGTCGCTCGGCCGCAGCGCCCAGATCACCACACCCGCCGCTACCGCCACGAGGAAGCTTGCGGCCATTGCCCAGACTCGAGGTGCATGCCCCTTGCGTGCCCGCACAACTGCGAGATCGCGAGGCTCGCGCTCGAGCGCACGACGGATGCGGCCGTCGAGCATCGTCATCTCGTCGCGAAAGCCACGACAGGCCGCGCAAGCCCGCAGGTGATCGGCGAGCGCGGTCGTCACGCTCTCGGGCTGAGCGCCGATGTGGAGCCTAGCCTCCTGGCAGTTCATGGAAGGTCCACGGCGCCGGTATCGTCCGGGGCCGGCTCGAGACCAAAGCTCGCGCGCAGCTTGTTGCGTGCCCTGAAGAGACGCGTGAGGACAGCGGATGTCGTGAGGTTCATTTCGCGGCCGATCTCCTCGACGGAGAAGCCGCCGAGCACCTGCATCACGAGCGGCTCCCGGTACGGCTGCGGCAGCTTCCAGATCGCGAGCCGCAGCGCGACGATCTCGCTGTCGCCCTCGGCGGCGAGATCGCAGTCTTCGCGTTCGATCGCGTCGTGCAAGTTCGTCAGCTCCAGGCGCTTGCGCTCGTAGAGGCGCGCGTGCTCGCGGCGCACGATCGTGAGCAGCCACATGCGTATCGCCGCTCGATCCCGAAGCGCCGTTCGAGACCGCCACGCCCGCAGGAGTGTTTCCTGCACGACGTCCTCAGCGACCGACCGATCGCGGGCAAGCCAGTGCGCGAAGCGCAGCAGATCCGGCCGTAGCGACTCGAACAGAGCGGTCACCGGATCCGCGGCGGATTCGCGCACTCGGCTGCGCGCCCCACTCAAGGAGACCGGCTCATCCGGCGATGAATTGCGAGTGGACACCGCGTCCATGCTAAACCAGCCGCGGTCAGCCGCGCGGCTCACTCGATGGGCTGGTTGGCGGTAGCGCCGCGCGAAGGGCCGGCCGCGGGCGTTTGGCGATCAGCGAGCGCATCGAACGAAAGGGTTCCAGACCCGAAGACGACCAGCACCAGCAGCATCACGCCCCACAGGTAATGCTGGGCGATCGCCGCCTCGGAGCCTTCGGCGAGCAGCACGTGCGAGTACGCCGCCACAGCCAGAACATTGACCGCGAAGAGTCCGGCAGCGGCGTATCGGCTGAAGAGCCCCGCGATCAGGAAAAGCGGGAAGACGATCTCGCCCGCAGTACCGAGTGCGGCAGCAACGGCCGGTGGAACCAGCGGAACGCGATACTCCTCTTCGAACAGGAACAGCGTCGTCTCCCAGCTCGTGATTTTGAGCCATCCAGCCTTCAGAAACTGCCATGCCACATACAGCCGTGTCGAGAGCAGAAGGGGGGTCGCGAGCGGCGATACCGCTCGGCTCGCGAGGCGATTCGCACCGGCGATGTGCGGTGCCAAAGTCATGCTTCCACTCCGGTCACGAATTCTTCGGCGACCAGCCATGCAAGCGCGCGGTGCAGGCTCTCGGGCGTGAGTCCGGATGTTTCGAGTGCAACACCGAGCGGCGCGCCCTGCAAGAGCTGCTCGACGAACTGCGCGTCTGCCGAGGTCCTGCCGTACAAGCAAAGACCGTTTCGCGCGCACCGCAGCACGACATGCTCCGCTCCCAACGTCAGATCGACGGGCGCAGCAGCCGACTCTTGGTTTGCAGCCCACACCGTGAAGACCGGATAAGGCGAGCTCACGATTCGGGTCGAAGGTTGCAGCGTGAGGCGGACGTCGGCGAGCCGACCGGGCGCGACGTGCGCGAGGCTACGGATCGTCAAGGGCGCGGCGTCGGCGGCGACGAGCGCCTCTTCGCACGCCCATTCCAGACGCGCGAGGTGGGCGAGCCATGCATACGGCGTGCTCTCGTGATACCGCGCGAGAAAAGACGCGAAGTCGCGGCCGATCCAGTGCAGGTCCCCGCCGCGCGAAAAATGCTGCAGCCGAAAGAGTCGTGCGAGCTGGCGGAAATGCTCATCCCCGACGCGTCGTCTGAGTACCGGATACGTGCGCGCGAGCGCATCTTCGAAGATGGCCTCCGTGTTGTGCCGATAGACCTGCAATCGCGCCTCGCGATCGAGGCCGTCGGCGAGGATCCCGGGCGCCGCTGCGCTCGGCGCGCCGTGCAGAGCCGCCGCGAACGCGGCCTGCAGATCACGCAGCGAGCGCATGATGCCTGTCGAGATGACGCTGAGCCTCGAGCGCCTCGCCTACCAGAACGTCGAGAGCGGGCACGTCGGTATCCCACTCGATGAGCGTCGGCACCGCACCGAAGCGCGCGACGGCGCGCGCATAAAGGTTCCACACAGCGGGGCACACGCTCGAGCCGTGATCGTCGATCAGCAGCTCGCGCGCACCCACGCGGTTGCGCCGATGTCCGGCGAGGTGAATCTCCTGCACCGAGGCTGTCGGAAGCCCTTCCAGGAAGGACTCGGCATCAACGCCCAGATTCTGGGAAGTCACGTACGCGTTGTTGACATCCAACAACAGCCCGCAGCCGGAACGCTCGACCACGGCGCTGAGAAACTCCGCTTCCGTGAGACACGATGTGCCGTAGGCCAGATAGGCCGAAACGTTCTCGATGAGAATCTGCCGGCCGAGGGCATCCTGAACCTCGCGGACGCGCGCAGCCAGCAAATCGACGGCTTCTTCGGTGTAAGGCAGCGGCAGCAAGTCGTTGAAGTGCTCCCCGTCGACGTGCGCCCAGCAGGCATGCTCGGAAACGAGCGCCGGCTCGAATCGCTCGATGGCAATCCGGACGCGGCGCACATGCTCCGGGTCCGGAGGATCGACAGAACCGAGGCCGAGCCCGACGCCGTGAAGACTGAGCGGATACATCTCGCGCGCGCGTTCGAGCGCCTGCAGATGCGGGCCGCCGTCGTGGAAGTAGTTCTCGGTATGCGCCTCGATCCAGCCGATCGGAGGGCGCTCGCGGATGAGTGCCTCGTGATGCAGCGCGCGCAGGCCGATCCCGGCTCGTGCCGGGATCGACCCGCGGGGCGATCGCTGATGCGCGTGCGAGCCCGTCATCGGCCGACTACATCTTCTTCTTTCCGGCGTCCATCTTGCCGCCCATGGTCTCGCACTGGCCAGCGGGGACGTACTTCCATTCGCCGGGATCGTTGTCCACCTTGGACTGACCGGCGCAGGCGTGGCTGTTCCCGGCGCAGTCGTTCTTCCCGGCCTTTGCGACGCCGTAGCACTTCTCCTTCGCCTCCTTCTCGGCGGCGAACGACGGGGTAACGGCGCCCACGGCAAGCAGGCTACCCACGGCAGCCGCGATCGTCAGAGTCTTCACATTCATGGTGTCTCCAGAAGCAGTGAAGTAAGGTTCTCGTTCTCCAGCGATAAAGACCCGTGCGATGCCGAGGATATTTCAGAGCCCGGCGCGCCAGGATCCATGTCCTCGCACTCGCAAAGGCCGCGCAAGAAGCGGGCTCCCATGGTGGCGACGCCTAGGGTTCCAGCTGAAATCGAGGCGCAGGGCCACTCCCTCGTGCCTGACCCGAGTCTCAACTCGAAACAGGGTGGGGGTGGTAGCCCACTTCGACTGGTGTTTCTAGGTCGAAGATTGCGTCACCTTAGCGCTGGCTCGCTTTCGGCGGCCGACCGACCACGCGCCGAGGCGGCGAAATCCGAATCGGCGATGCAAGGCAATTTCTCAGCTGTTTCGGCGGTCCTACTTCCGAGAGGGCCGTATGCCATACCTCGTCTCGCTGCTTTCCGTCCTCCTCGCCGTAAGCCCCTGTGGGTCCGTTGCGGTTGCGGGTGCTCGTAACGCTCCGGAATTCACGCACAGGGCCCCCGCAGAGTGGATCAACTCGAAGCCGTTAACGCTCGCCGAGCTTCGCGGGAAGGTCGTGCTCGTCGAGTTCTGGACGTTCGATTGCATCAACTGCCGCCGCACGCTTCCGTGGCTCACCGCGATGCACGAGCGCTACCGCGACGACGGGCTCGTCGTCGTGAGCGTTCACACGCCGGAGTTCGCGCGCGAGCGCATACCCGCAAACGTGCGAGCCGCCGTCGCGAAGCTGAACATCGAGTATCCGGTGATGCTCGACAACGATTTCAGCTACTGGAAGGCGCTCGGCAACCGATTCTGGCCTGCGTTCTACCTCATCGGCAGGACGGGCCGGATAGAGGCCACCGAGATCGGCGAGCTGCATCTCCGCGAGCCGCGGGGGAGGCTGTTCGAGGAGGGCATTGCGCGGTTGCTCGCGGCACGGTGACACTGTTCGCCTGAACCAGGCCGCCAGGAACATGATGGGCTTCAACCCGGCACGACCGCGCCCGTTACGTACTCTGCTTCTCGTGCTGATCGCCGCCCCGCCCGTGTACGCGCAACAGGCCGGCATGGCGATCAGCGTCGTACGGGAGGCCGACAACGCGCCGATCGCCAACGCGAGTCTCGCGATCGAAAATTCCTCGATCGGGTTCACGCAGCGGGTGCGAACGGACGCCGCAGGCCAGGCGCGCCTGGCGGGACTCTCGACCTCCGGCGAGTACGTTGTCTTCGTCGAAGCGGGAAGCGATCACGCCGAGGCGCGATCGGCGCCGCTCAGTCTGCGCAGCAATTTCGTCCGCGGCGTGACGCTCGTCGCGCCCGCAGCGCAGCTCGCCACCGTCCTGGTCGAAGGGGCGCGCGTCATCGCGGAGTTGAATCAGGTCAATGCCGAGGTTTCGGCAACTCTCGACGAAGAGGATCTTGAGCAGCTGCCGATCGAAGGCCGCGACGTGCTGCGGGCACTCGTGCATCTGCCGAACGTGGTGCCGTCGACCGGGTTCTTCCCCGAAGCACCGGCCATCTCGATCAACGGTTCGAACGGTCTCTATGCGAACTTCCTGATCGACGGCCTCGACAACAACGAGAATTTCCTGGGCGGGCAGAAATTTCCGATTCCGATCGGTTTCGCGCGCGACGTGACGGTGCTCGCGAACAGTTTCTCCGCGGAGTTCGGGCGCAGCGCAACGGGTGTCGTGAACGTTTCGTCGCGCGCGGGCGGCAACGATCTCGAGTCCGAGATCTACACGCTCGTTCGCCCGGGGCAGCCGCTGGACTCGAGCTCCGCGTACGCGCAGCGCGATCTCTCTGGAAACTTCGTCAGCGACAGCTTCGAGCGGCTGCAGGCCGGCGCCACGATCGGCGGCCCTATCGTGCGCGATCGCACGTTCTTCCTCACGAACGTTGAGTACACCAGCGACACGAACGATACGGTGCTCGATGCGCCTGCGGTCGGCGCCGTCGAGTCGCTCGAGGGGCACAACCGGTTCTTTCTCACCTCGGCGCGCGTCGACCATCGCTTCGACGAGCGCTGGACGGGGACGCTGCGTGGGAATCTGGGACGCGTGACCATCGAGCGGCCGGGAGGCAGCCTGGGCGGCGGCAGCGTGCAATTTCCGTCAGCCGGCTCCGAGCAGGACCGCGATTCCATGCTGGTTGCAAGTACGCTTCGGTATGCGGGCGATCTGTGGAGCTACCGCGGCAGTCTGCAGTGGAGCAGTTTCCATTGGGACTACGGCGAAGCGCGGCAGGCGGGACCGCAGGTCGTCGCGCGCGATCCGTCCGGCGTGCCTGTCGCGATCGTGGGCCATCCCGGGTTCGTTTTCGACAACCGCGAGCGCACGATCCAGACGCAACACAAGGCGGAGCTCGATCTCGGCGCGCACCGCGTCGCATACGGTGCGGACTATCTTGCCGCGGACTTCGACCTCGAGGGAGGCGGCAATCCCGACGGCAATTTCGTCGTCGATCTCACGGATGCGCAGCTTGCGGCCCTGCGCTCGCGCGACCTCGGCGTGGGCCTCGGCGCCGACGACATACTGGGCCTCGATCCCGCGGTCTCGAGCTACGGCGTCGAGCTGCGTCCGCAGTCATTCGGACGAACGCAGCGCCTCGCCGCGTTTTACGTCGAGGACGAATGGCATCTCGGCCCGCGCCTCACGTTCACGGCCGGATTGAGATGGGACTACGACTCGCTCACCGGCGAGGGCGGGGGCCATGACGATCTCGACAATTTCGCCCCGCGCCTGTCCGTGAACTTCAGGCCCGATGAGCGAAACGTGCTGCGCTTCGGCGCGGGTGTGTTCTACGACAAGCTCACCTATGCGGTCGTATCGGACGCGCTTCAACGTAATACGACCAGTACCGCGTTCCGCTCGCAGCTCGGCGAGCTCATCGCGCTCGGACTGCTCCCGCCCGACACCGATCTGGACCGCGTGACGTACGACGGCAATCTCACGGTGAATCCGTCATGCGCGACCGTCGCTGAGTGTCCTCCGGCCACGGCCGTACAGGCGCTGCGCGACACGGCCGTGATCAACGAGGCTCGCATCCTGAACCCGAACGGATACGAAAGCCCGTACGCCGCGCAGTTCTCGCTCGGATGGCAACGCCACATCGACGCGAACTGGAGCGGCGCGATCGATCTTCTGTACAACCGCACCCATCATCTCGTGCGACTTCGCGACCTCAACTCACCGGCGTCTTTCATCCCGGACGCAGCCGCGCTCACCGACAGCGTGATCGCGGAGCTGCGGGCGTTGCCGGATGACGCCGCACGGATGGCCCGCGCCGGCCAGCTCGGCCTCGTGCGCACACAGGCCGAGGCCGACGCGTCGCGCCCGGTCGCGCTCGCTGCCGGTGGTGCGCGCCAGATCACGGTGTCGGAAACCGAAGGGAACGCGGAGTACCGTGCACTCAGTCTGCGGCTCGTGAAGGAGCAGGGCGACGATCGCTGGGCCGCGCGCGTGTCCTATACGCTTTCGAAGCTCGAGAACGACACCGACGACATCAACTTCCGCGCGTCGAACGCGAACGACTTCGCGCGCGACGGCGGTCCGTCCGCCAACGACCGGCGGCACGTGATCTCGGCGGTCGCGTACCTGCATCCGTTTCCGGATCTCACGCTGTCGGTCGCCGGCCTCTTTCAGTCGGGTCAGCCGGTGAACCTCGTGCCCGATGCGCGCGTATTCGGCACCCAGGATCTGAACGGGGACGGCGCGTCGTTCGGCGAGAACTTCGTCGGCAACTCCGATCGCTATCCGGGCGCGGCGCGTAACTCCGGCCGCCTGTCCTGGTCCACGACGGTTGATCTCGGCCTGCGATACGAGCTGCGGCTCGCGAGTACGGCTCTCGAGATGCGCGCCGACGTGTTCAACCTCTTCGATGCGAGCAACGAGTCCGGTTTCGCCAATTCGGCGACCACCTCGAACCAGGTGCAGTTCGGCGGCGGAGCGCCCTTCGTGCAGCGAAATGCGGGCCCACCGCGTCAGTTTCAGTTCGGAATCGTGGCGCGCCTGTAAACTGCCTGCGGGCACGCGGATTCGGGGGGCTCGGGCTCGATGTCGTGGTTGGCGCCGTTGCAGAGCGCGCTCGGACTCGCCGCCATCGTCGGCATCGCGTGGGCGCTCAGCGAAAACCGGCGTGAGATTCCCTCGTGGCGATGGATTCTCGGCGCGCTGATCCTGCAGGTGACCGTCGCATTCGCGGTGCTGCGCGTGCCGGTCATCTGGGAGGCTTTGCGCGCCGCCAATGCCGGGGTGGCCGTGCTCGAGGCTTCGAGCCGCGCCGGATCCTCGTACATGTTCGGATACCTCGGCGGAGCAGAGCCGCCGTTCGAGCTGAAGCCGGGCGCAGCGGTTCCGGTCATCATCGCGTTTCAGATTCTGCCGCTCGTCATCCTGACGTCGGCGCTCGCTGCGCTGCTCTGGCACTGGGGCGTGCTGCGGCTGGTGGTTCGCGGCCTGTCGTGGGCGCTGCAGCGCACGCTCGGCATCGGCGGTGCGGTCGGACTCAACGCCGGCGCGAACGTATTCCTCGGAGTGGTCGAAGCGCCGCTCATCGTGCGCGCGTATCTGCGGACCGTCACGCGCGCCGAGCTCTTCATGATGATGACGCTCGGCATGGCGACCGTGTCGGGCGTCGTGCTCGTGCTGTACAGCCAGACGCTCGCGCGCGTCGTCGACAATTCCTTCGGCCACGTGATCACGGCGTCGCTCGTGTGCCTGCCCGCATCGGTCCTGCTTGCGCGCCTGATGGTGCCCGGCCAGAGCCCGACGGGCGCGGACGCGCGCGCCGACGAGCTGCGTTACGACAGCTCGATCGACGCGCTCGTCCGCGGTACCTTCGATGGTCTGCAGCTCTTTCTCGCCGTGATCGCGGTGCTGATGGTCGTGTTCTCGCTCGTCGCCCTCGCGAACTTCATCCTCGGCGCCTTCCCGTCGTTCGGCGGCGAGGCGCTGACGCTCGAGCGGATCTTCGGCTGGCTTTTCGCGCCCCTCATGTGGCTCATCGGCGTGCCATGGGCGGAGGCGACCGATGCTGGCGCGCTCATGGGGACGAAGGCGATCCTCAACGAGTACGTGGCGTATCAGCAGCTCGCTGGCGAGTATGCAGGCCGACTCTCGCCGCGTTCGACTCTCATCGTCACGTACGCATTGTGCGGCTTCGCGAATCTCGCGAGCATCGGCCTGCAGGTTTCCACGCTCACGACGCTCGTGCCCGAGCGGCGCCGCGAGATTCTCTCGCTCGGCTTCAAGTCGTGGATCTCCGGCAATCTCGCGACGGCGATGATCGCCGCTGTGATCGGCCTCATCACCTGGGCTTGAGGGAAGGAAGTGCGAAGCAGCCATGCTCGACGGTTTGATGCGTCCGATCATCGATCCGCCGCTCAACCGGCTCGCGTGCCTCATCGCGCGGACGGGCGTGAGCGCGAACGCGCTCACCCTCGCGGCCGTCCCCTTCGCCATCGGCGCGGCGGCGGCGATCGCCATGCACCGCTACGGAGTCGCACTCGCGCTGATCGCATTGAACCGCTTGCTAGACGGCATCGACGGACCCCTCGCGCGCATTCGCGGCCGCAACAGCGACTTCGGCGGCTATCTCGACATCGTCTGTGACTTCGTGTTCTACGCGGCGATTCCGGCCGGTTTCGGGCTTGCCGACCCGCGAAACCTGCTGCCTGCGCTCGTCCTGCTTGCGTCGTTCGTCGGCGCCGGCACGAGCTTCCTCGCCTTCGCGGTGTTCGCCGCGAAGCGCGGGATGGAGACGCGGACGCAGGGCGCGAAATCGTTCTACTTCGCCGCCGGACTTGCCGAAGGCGCCGAAACGATCGCCGTGTTCGTGCTGGCGTGCCTCTGGCCGGCAGCGTTTCCGCAGATCGCGTACGTCTATGCAGGGATCTGCGCGGTAACCGTCGTAGGCCGCATCGTGCTGGCGCGGCGCGTCTTCTCTTGAATTGCCCAGATGCCATGAACCCGCTCGATCTGCCCTCCGCATTATGGCTGCGGACTTTGTTGTAGTTGGTGGGGGCATTGGCGGCGCTGTGCTGGCCGGGTTGCTCGGTCGCGGCGGGAAGAAGGTCGTGGTGCTGGAAAAAAGCCTCGCCCCGCCACAGTGGGTCCGTCCAGAGGTTCTCTGGCCCGCGACGATGGAGGTCCTGTTCTCCCTGAGTCCGAGAGAGCTCTGGGAACAGGAAGCCGTGTTTCCGATGCGGGGCGTCGAGGTCCACGACGGTAAGCGAACCGTCCCCTTCATCACCGCGGACGTGCTACGAGATGCTCATGTCCAGCCCTGGTCCACCAATCCCAACCAGACTCGGGAACAGTTGCTCCGCCTCGGCTCCTTTGAATTGCGTCGTGGCGTGGAGGCGATCGCGGTTCTGAAAGAGAAGAGCCGTATTGTTGGTGTCCGCACCCGCGATATCGCCACGCGGGAAGAAGGCGAGGTGGTCGCACCCTACACGGTCGGTGACGACGGCGCCGAGTCGCTGGTAAGGAGAGCCTGCGAAATCGACATGAAGACGCGCGCGTTTCCGCTGGACTTCATTTGTTTCGGATGTGACTGGCCCGCCGCGGTTCCATCCGGGACCGCGCATGTGTGGTTGAACTCGAAGCGCCGAGCTTCGGGGATTCTTGGCTTGGTGATATTGCCCCTTCCCAACAGCAAAGGCGCCGGACTGGTGCCGGTACTCTCGCGGACCTTTGACGCGATCCCCTCGGTCGAGTCGTCTTGGAACCGGTTTTGCGTCGCCGATCCTACGGTTCGAGAGGTGATCCGGGACCGACGGTTTCCTCAGGATTTCGTCCGCATCCGCCGGCCGTGGGGCCACGCGCCGCGCTATGGAGGGGAAGGCGCCGTTCTGATGGGCGACGCCGCGCACCCGGTCAGTCCAGCCGGCGGCCAAGGTGCCAATATGTCGATCGCGGACGCCTGTGTGCTTGCCGAACTGGCCTTAGGCAACCATCGCAACCTGCTCGGGGAGTATGAACGCAGAAGGCGACCGGCCAACGCGCGCTCCATGAGCCCCACCCGGACCGCGGCATTGATCCTGTCCCTCCCGCAGTGGTTGTCTCCCCTGTCTGTGTTCTTCGCGATCGTGCGCTCGGTGGCCCGTTATCCGTCGCTGTTGCGTCACTTTCTCCGTTCCACGTCCACTGCGTTCCAGGAAAGAGGGACGTGACCGTCAGCCGTCATCCCTTCTTCCGATAGAGGTGGGCGAAACGGTCCGTCTTGCCGCGAATCTTCGGATCGAAGACCAGGACGCCGCGATCGTCGGCCGGGTTGCGCAGTCCGTCGTACGTCGATTCGAGCACGAAGCCCTGGCTCGCAATGTCTTTCTTCGCGAAGGCTTCGTCGATGCGGTGCAGCTCCTGGGCCGCTGATTTGCCGGTATTCGCCTTCGCCGAGTGATCGACGATGAGGAACGCGCCGCCGGGCTTGAGCGCACCGTGAATCTGGCGCAGGAAATTCGCCGCATCGATCGGCGGCCAGCCGCCCTTGGGGTCGGCGTGATAGAGGTCGTGGTACGACATCACGATCATCGCCGCGTCGAGCGTGTTCTCCCCGAGCAGCAGATTGCAGCTCTCGACGACGCTGCGCTCGACGTTGGGCAGACGCCCCTTCTCGAAGCGCTTCTTCATGTTGTCGCCGGCATACGCGACGTACGGCCCGTTGTTCACGAGCAGGACCTTGCCCGACGGCCCCACGACGTTCGCGACCAGTTCGCTGTAGTAACCCCCGGCGCCGAAGACGTCGGCAACCGTCATCCCCGGTTTGAAGCCGGCGAATGCGAGCACCTCGGCCGGACGCTCGCGGGCGTCGCGTTCACGATCGGCCGCGCTGCGATCGGACTTCGCGACGGCGTCGGTGTAGATGGGGGCCGGAGCCGCGACTGCGGCGCCGTTGATCAGAAAGAATAGGGCGGTGACGGCGGCGGCGGCGCGCTCAGGAACCGGTCGTGCCAAAGCTCGATGGTGAGCGCGTTCTCACCCATGCCCAAGTGCGACAGGTGCGCCCAGACTGATCCTGCACCGGGTCAAGGTGAATGCAGGCCGAAGCGGAACCAGCCGTCGTCGCGGATCGCATTGCGGTGGCCAGGCGCACGAGCGGATGCTAACCGGCGGCCGCGGCGTGCGCGCGCATGGCCTGGCTCATGGAGCGCACGTACATCGTCTCGATGAAATCCGCACCGCGCTCTGCCAGGCGCACAGCGTCGTCGAGAGCAGTGACCTCGTAGACCACCCAGCGCCACGGGCCTCGCCAGAGCGTGCCTTCCGGCGGCAAGCGCTCGACGTCGCAGAACACGAACTCCGGCCGCAGCGCTTCGTACTTGAGACGTGCGTGACCGTCGTATGCGGGCAGTACCCAGCCGATCTGATGCCCACCGCTCTGACGCGCGCGAAACACGGCCGGCAGGTCGAAGGACACAATCACGCATTGCGAACGGAACGGCCGCAGTGTCTCAATCACCTTCGAGAGCACGTGATCGTGGCCGAAGCGCGCGATGCTCTGGCGCTTGATCTCGACGAACGCGGTCACCTGCGGCCGGTTCTCGAGCACGCCGATCGCATCCGCGAGGCGCGGCATGCGGGTGCCGCGAAAACGCTCGCCGAAGCGCTGCGGCTCGCACACGTCGAGGCGCACGAGCTGCTCTGCCGTCATGTCGAACACGGTGCCGGCGACGCCGGCAGTGCGCGCGAGCTCGTGGTCGTGAATCACCATCGGTACGCCGTCGCTGGAGAGCTGCACGTCGAACTCGAGGAATCGCGCTCCGAGCTCGATCGCCGACAGGAGCGCCGGCACCGTGTTCTCCGGGAATTCGAAAGCGTTGCCGCGGTGCGCGACGAGATGCAGAAGGCGGGGCGGGCGGCTCATGACGTCGCTGATCGCATACAGCGTTACAGCGGACTCTCCGTTGTGCCACGATCCGCCGAGGTGCGATTGGGCCGGATGCGTGCAGGTAATATAGAGCTTCCCATGATGAGAAGTTCGACGTTTCGCGCACTCTCAGGGTGCATCGTCAGCGCCGTCATTACGTCATGCGGCGGCGGTGGCTATGGAGGGGGCTCCACGCCTCCGCCCGTTCCGGCACCCAATCCGCCGCCAAGCTCGAATGTGACGCTCGCCGTAGAGCAGGTCTTCTCGAGTCTGGGCTTTACCAATCCTGTGGCGATGCTGCAGGCGCCGGGCGATGCGACCCGGTGGTTCGTGGTGGAGCAGGCCGGTGTGGTTCGTGTGTTCGACAATGTCGCGAACGTCACGGTCAGTACGACGTTCGTCAACATCACGTCGGGCGTGCGCTCGGGCGGTGAGCTCGGGCTCCTCGGGATGGCGTTTCACCCGGCCTGGAGTCCGACCAATCGGCGCGTGTTCCTGTCCTACACGAATGGCACGAACCCGCTCGTGTCGCGGATTTCCGAGTTCACCGCGGACGCGAGCGGCATCACGCTCGATCCGGCGAGCGAGCGGATTCTGCTCGTCATAAACCAACCGGAAACCAACCACAACGGCGGTGGCATCGCGTTCGGTCCCGACGGCTTCCTCTACATCGGTATGGGCGATGGCGGCGGCGGCGGCGATATGCACGGCACGATCGGCAACGGGCAGAACCTCATGACGCTGCTCGGCAAAATGCTGCGCATCGACGTCAGTCCGGCAAGCGGCTACATGATCCCGCCCGCCAATCCGTTCGCCACGAACCCGCAGTGCGGCGTCAATGGCTCGGGGGCGCAGAATTGCCCCGAGATCTTCGCCTATGGGTTCCGCAATCCCTGGCGCTGGAGCTTCGATCGCACGACCGGCGAGCTCTGGGTCGGCGACGTCGGCCAGAATCTGTGGGAAGAAGCCAGCCGCGTGACCATCAACGGCAACTACGGTTGGCGTTGCCGCGAGGGCGCCCACTCCTTCAATACGAACTGCGGCGGCGCGCAGAATCTCATCGATCCGGTGGTCGAGTACGGCCACGCCGTGGGGTTCTCGATCACCGGCGGTTACGTGTATCGAGGCGCTGCATTCCCCACACTGCAGGGGCGGTATGTCTTCGGGGATTTCGGCGGGCGCATCTGGAACATCGCGCGCGACACGGCGCCGACGCTCGACGTCACGAATACCACTGCACCAGTGCTCGCGACCGGGCTATCGATCTCCTCGTTCGCGGAAGGGAATGACGGTGAGCTCTACGTCGTGCATCACGGTGGAACACTGCATCGACTGCGAGCGCTCTAGCGAGCTCTTCTCCGGCCTTCAGCCCCTCTTATCTTCGAACCTCACAACGGCCTGTCCGCTCGTCACCGTGACTTCCCCGTCGACGATCGCGCCTTCGGCGATTGCGATCGAGCGCGCCGCGACCTGTCCGCGCACGACTGCCGAGGCCCCGATCTCGAGCTTCTCCTCGATCACGAGTCGTCCGACGACCTCGCCGGCGATCACCGCCTGCTTCGCGCGCACATCGCCCTCCCAGCGCGATTTCGCCGCCATGCTCAGCATCCCGCCGACGTGACCGTCGCCGTGCACGGAGCCGCACACGACCAGGGGCCCGGGTGTCTCGACGTCGCCGGTTACCTGGCAGCCTTCGGCAACGAAGGTCGGTGAGCCGCCGATGGAATCAAGAAGCCGTCTTCTGGGTGGTTCAGGCATCGCGCAGCCGTGCGGTCAAGTGGAGCAGGCTCCTAGAATAGCCGCTTGGCCCTGGGCTCGGGGTGACCATGATCTCGTTGCGTCCCTTTGGATTGATCTGCTTGCTCGGCATCGCGCTCTTTCTTGGAACGTGCAGTTCCGAGCGGCGCGACTGGCGCTCGGCACAGGCGGCCGACACGATTGAGTCGTACGGCAGATTCCTCGGCGAGCATCCGGAGGGTGAGCTTGCCGCCGACGCGCGCGCCCGCATCGAGCAACTCGCCGAAGAGAGAGACTGGAAACGCGCGATGGAATTGGACACCGCCAATGCCTACGAGCGGTTTCTCTCTCAACATCCGAGCGGCAGATGGGCCCAGGAAGCGCGTATCCGCGCCGAGAGCTTCGTGCTCTCCGAGGATGGCGCCGGGAGTGCGCAGCCGCCGTCATCCGCGGCGCCAGACACTACGCGGCGCGATGGCTTCAACGTGCAGCTCGGCGCGTTCGGCACGAAAGAGGGAGCCCGAGCGGAATGGCAGCGGCTCGTCGGACGATTTCCTGCCGAGCTGCGCGGCTTGTCGGCGGATATCTCCGCGGCCGACACGTCATCCGGATCGCTTTACCGCCTTCAGGTCGGCGTCGCAGACGAAGCTGCGGCGCGGGCGCTGTGCGCCGCGATCGTGCGCCAGAAACAGGCATGCGTCGTCGTGCTGCCCTGACGCAGTGACAACGGCGGCGCAGGACCGGCTAAAGCTGACAAATTGCGTCAGCAGACGCAGTTCACACGATCAATCGTAAATGGTTGATTTGAGGCCGGGTGCCAACGTGGCACGCCTGTTGCTTTGCTCCTGCTCGAGATTCGCGGCTCGGCAATGGGCGGAGCCGCAAACCGAATCGCGAACAACTTCCCCGGTGTTCGCTTACTTGCCCCGCAGTGCGATTTACCTCGCCTGCGGGGCTCTTTGTTTAGCCTACAGCCTACAGCCTACAGCTCGCAGCCCGGAGGGTCGCAGCAGCCCTCTGTGCTTGCGTTCTTTTCCGGGCTGTAGGCTGTGAGCTGTAGGCTGTAGGCTCAATTAAGCATCGCGACTTCCACGTTCCCCTTACGCCGCTCGACGTTCAGCCGACCGTGCCCGGGTAGCGGTGCAGCGTGAGATCGACGCTCGCTGCGCCGAGCCTGAGATCGTGGATGTGCACCCGCTCGAGCCACGTCGGCAGGATCGGATGGCGGAACGTGATCTGCCCGCGCGTCGCGTTCATGGACAGTCCGAGGCACGCCTGCAGCAACAGAAACGTCGCGCCGGCGGACCATGCCTGCGGAGAGCAGGCGACCGGATAGCGGGTCGGCGGCTTGCCGGGGCGGCGCCGGAAGCCGCAGAAGAGCTCCGGAAGTCTGCTGCCGTCGAAGAACGTGGAGGCTTCGAGCTGAGCGGTGAGTATCCGCGCGGCGAGGCGCTTGTCGTGCATCTGCGCGGCGCCGGCCGCGATCAGCGCGTTGTCGTGCGGCCAGATCGAGCCGTTGTGATACGCCATCGGGTTGTAGCGCGATTCGGTGTCGGCGATCGTGCGCACGCCCCAGCCGGAGAAGAACGGCTCCTCGCCGAACGCGCCCAGAATCGTCTCGGCGTGTTCGACCGCCGCGATGCCGGTAAGCAGGCAATGTCCCGCGTTCGAGCTGCGTACGCGGCAGGGGCGCTTGTCGCCGTCGAGCGCGAGCGCATAGACGCCTATCTCGTCGCACCAGAACGAGGTCTGGAATTTCTCCCGCAACTCGCGCGCGGCGTCGCGCAGCGCTCGGGCGGTGTCGTAGTGGCCCAGCATGCCGGCGAGCTCCGCGCCCTCGAGCCGCGCGCCGTAGACATAGGCCTGCACCTCACACAGCGCGATCGGAGGTTCGGCGAGGCGACCGTCGGCGTGAAACACCGGCGCTCGAATGTCTCACGGCAGCGATGCCGATCGAGCTCCCGCGCGCGCCCCACCGCGAGGGCAGCGCTTTCGACGTCGTCCACGACGAAGTGGTGACGCCCTCGTCGATGACTTCCGGAACGGAGCCGCGTCGGTACGCGACGACAGGCGTGCCGCAGGCCATCGACTCGAGCATCACGAGTCCGAACGGCTCAGGTAGAGCGGGGCTACCTGCGCGATGCGCAGCGAACCGCGCAGGTTCGCAGGGATCGTCTGTGATCGCGCGAGCACGCGTTCGAGCCTCGGCCGGAGCGAAAGGATAACGTTGAGCAAAGCGCGTTCCCGCCGCCAACGGGTATTGAAGATGCTGCGGTCGGGCCGCATACCGTCCATCGGACCACTTGCGGCAGCACTGCGCAGCTCCAGCTAAACTCGCCTCGATTGCACTTCGACTGCGGGGAGGGGCCGCGCTTGCGCCGTCACCGGGAAGATAGCTGGATGAGTCGCATCGGTTCGCTGTTCATCGCGATGGGATCGGCCGCGGCCGCGGCCGCGCCTGCGCCGAGCGTACCCGGCCGCGATGCGGTGCGCGCGATCACGCTCGCGAACGGCATGAAGGTGATCGTCTGGCCCGACCGGGACATTCCGAACGTCGCGATCTACAACTGGGTGCGCGCCGGCAGCCGCAACGAGGGTCCCGGCATCACCGGCCTTGCGCATTTCTTCGAGCACATGATGTTCAACGGCACGACGCGCCGGAAGCCGGGCGAGTTCGACCGTCTCATGGAAGCGCAGGGCGGCTCGAACAACGCATTCACGAACGATGACGTAACGGTGTACCAGGACTGGCTACCGCGCAGCGCGCTCGAGCTGGTGTTCGATCTCGAGGGCGACCGGATCGCCGATCTCGCGTTCGTTCCGGACGTTATCGAGAGCGAGCGCGGCGTCGTCTACTCGGAGCGGCGGCTGCGCGTCGAGGACAACAACGTGGGCTTTCTCACCGAGCAGGTGCAGGCCACGGCGTTCGTCGCGCATCCGTACCAATACCCGACGATCGGCTGGCCGTCCGACATCCAGTCGTGGCGGATGGAGGATCTGCGCAGTTTCTTCCGCACGTACTACGCGCCCAACAATCTCACGTTGGTACTTTCCGGAGACCTTTCGCCCGAGGAAGGCTTCGCGCTCGCGAAGAAGTATCTCGAGCCGATTCCGCGCCAGGAACCGCCGCCGCCCGTGCGCACGAAAGAGCCGGAGCAGCTGGGTGAGCGTCGCGTCCTGGTGAGGCGCAAGGCGCAGACGCCGCTCCTGCAGTTCGCCTACAAGGCGCCGCAGGCGAGCGACGCGCGCGGGCCCGCGGTGAGCCTGCTGCTGTCCGCGCTGGTCGACGGCGATGCATCGCGCCTGCATCGCCTGCTCGTCGAGGAGAGAAAGCTCGCCATCGAGGTCGTCGGCTTCTGGCAGGAGGGCTTCGATCCGGGCCTTCTGTGGCTGCAGCTCACGCTGCCCGAGAACGCCGACCCCAACGCGGTGCAGAGCGTGGTGGACGCGGAGCTCGCACGGCTCGCCGCGGAGGGAATCAGCGAGAGCGAGCTGCGTCGCGCGAAGAACCTCACGGCGTCGGCTTTCTGGAAGAAGCTCGCGACCATCGACGGCAAGGCGCAGCTGCTCGGCGAGTACGAAGTGTTCCACGGCAACTGGCGGAAGCTGTTCGATGCGCCCGCGTCTTTCGAGGCGGTCACGCGCGTCGATCTGCAGGCGGTCGCTCGCGAGATTCTCGATCGGCGCCGGCGTACCGTCGGCGTGCTGCTGCCCTCCGACAGCGAAGAGACGCGCGTCGCGTTGCAGCTCGGGAACGGGAGGCGGTGAGCGTGGGATTGCTGGTCAAGCTCGCCGCGGCTACGTCCATCGTCGCGCCGGTCGGAAGCGGCATCGCGCTCGCGCAGACCTCGCAGGGCGTGCAGGTGCCCGCGCACGAGCGCATCGTGCTCGACAACGGCATCACGCTCATCGTCATGCCGCGACGTGAGGTGCCGCTGATCGCGTTCAGCGCGATTCTGCGGGGCGGCACGCTCGCCGATCCGCCGGACAAGCCGGGGGTCGCCTCGCTCGTCGCGGGCCTGCTCGAGAAGGGCGCGGACGAGCGCGATGCGTACGCGTTCGCGGACGCCGTCGAAGGGGTGGGCGGCAGCTTCGCAGTCGGCGCCTCGTCCGAGTCGATCTCGGTGGGCGGACAGTTCCTCGCGCGCGATCGCGATCTCATGCTCGAGCTTCTGGCGGACGCATTGCAGCGGCCGCGCTTCGAGCGCGGCGAGTTCGAGAAGCTGCGCACGCGTCAGATCGAGCTCATCAAGGCGGCGAAGGATTCCGATCCGTCCGAGCTCATCGGCGTGTACGGACGCGCGTGGCTGTTCGGCGCTCATCCGTACGGGCGTCCGGTCGTCGGCAGCGAGAGCTCGCTCGCGGCGATCGGCCACGAGGACGTTGTCGAGTACGCGCGCGCGCACTTTGGCGCGGATCGTCTCGCGATCGTGCTCACGGGCGAAGTCGAGTCGGGCTGGGCGAAGCGAGCGGTCGCGCGCGCGTTCGGCGCCTGGCACAAGGCGCGGACACCGCTTCCGCCGCTGCCTGAGCCGGCGCGCCTCGCGGAGCGGCGAGTACTGCTGGTCGATTCACCCGGCTCCGTACAGAGCTATTTCTGGCTCGGCAACGTCGGCGTCGAGAAGCGCTTCCCGCAGCGCGCAGCGCTCGATCTCGTCAACACGCTCTACGGCGGGCGCTTCACCTCGATCCTCAACACGGAGCTGCGAATCAGGTCGGGACTCTCGTACGGCGCGCGCTCGGGTTTCTCGCGCGGCACCGTTCCGGGAGAGTTTGCGATCCGGTCGTTCACTCAGACCGAGAACACCGCGAAGGCGCTCGATCTCACGCTGCAAACTCTCGAGCGCCTTCAGAAGGAAGGCATCGGTCAGGAGATGCTCGACTCCTCGCGCGCGTACGTGCTCGGGCAGTACCCGCTGTCTCTTGAGACCGCGGCGCACTGGGCAGCCGCTATGAGCGAGCTCGAGCTCTATGGGCTCGGACCGGATTACATCGAAGGATACGGCCCCGCGCTGCGCGCGGTCGCGCTGCGCGATACGCGCGCCGTCATCGATCGTGCGTTTCCGGGCGCCGGCCAGCTCGCGATGGTGCTCATCGGGGATGCTTCGAAGATCCGAAGCGTTGCCGAGCGTTACGGCGCGGTTGCGGAGATTCCGATCACGCTTCCCGCGTTCTCGCCTTGAAGCCTGCCGCCGTCGTCTGAAGCTGCGCGAGGCATGCCGATTGCTGCGACCGCTACGGAATGCAGCTGCCCACCACAGATTCTTCAAGCGCCAAGCGCGAGCCGCAGTCAGAGCGTGCGACGCGGATCTGGACCGTGCACGCCGTCGAACGCATCACCGGGTTCGGCGATGACGGCATGCGCACAGTCGTTCCGGCGGGCACTTACATCCTTCGCGAGATCGACGACATCACCTACGAGCTGCATGACGCTACCGCGCCGCCCTTGCTCACGCTGCGTCTGAGCGAGGTCGCTGCGTTCTGGAAGAGCGGCGTCCTCCTCATCGACGGCCTCTGGCCGTAAGAAGAAGCCCACAGCCTACAGCCAACAGCTCACAGCCCGGAGGGGTCACCGCTTGTGCACCTGCGCTCTTTTTTTTTCCGGGCTGTAGGCTGTGAGCTGTAGGCTGTAGGCTCTCCTGGGTGCCCGAGCTCCCGGACATCACGGTCTACATCGATGCGCTCGCGACCCGCGTGCGCGGTGCACAATTGAACTCCACGCGCATCGCCCATCCGTTTCTGCTGCGCACGTTCGAACCGCCCATTTCGGCGCTGCACGGCCGCCGCGTCACGGCGCTGCGACGCATCGGCAAGCGCATCGCACTCGGTTTCGAGGGCGATCACTGGCTCGTGCTCCACCTCATGATTGCGGGCCGCCTGCACTGGATCCCGCGCGGTGCCAGCGGGAAGGGCGGCAAGCCGCTCGCGCAGCTCACGTTCGACACCGGCGCACTGAAGCTCACCGAAGCGGGCACCAAGCGGCGCGCGTCGCTCGCAGTATTCGCCAGCAGCGCGCAGCTCGCTGCTCACGACCCGGGAGGGCTCGAGGTGCTCACAGCGTCGCTCGCGGAGTTCCGCATGCGTCTTACTGCCCACAATCACACCGTGAAGCGGGCGCTCACCGATCCGCGGCTCTTCAGCGGCATCGGCAACGCGTACTCCGACGAGATCCTGCATCGTGCCCGTATCTCGCCCATCGCGATGACATCGAAGCACGACGAGCCGACGATCGAACGTCTCTACGATGCCGTGCGTGCCGTGCTCGAGGAGTGGACGCAGCGCCTGCGTGCGCAGGCCGGGGGAGCGTTTCCGGAGGGTGTCACGGCGTTTCGCGAGGGGATGGCCGTGCACGGCCGGTTCGGAAAGCCGTGCCCGGTGTGCGGCACGCCGGTGCAGCGCATCCGTTACGCGGAGAATGAGACCAACTATTGCCCCCGGTGTCAGACGGGCGGCAAGATTCTCGCCGACCGTTCGCTCTCGCGGCTGCTGAAGGACGACTGGCCGCGAACGATCGAAGAGCTCGAGCTCGCGCGACGTTGAAACCAGCACTGCCCAGCCACACCAAACGTCTCCATGGAGTTTCGCGACTACTACCAGGTCCTCGGGGTGCAGCGCAGTGCGAGCGCCGACGACATCAAGAAGGCGTATCGGAAGCTCGCGCGTAAATTCCATCCGGACGTGAGCAAGGAAGCGAACGCCGAGGAGAAGTTCAAGCAGGTCCAGGAAGCCTACGAGGTCCTGAAGGACCCGGAGAAGCGCCGGGCCTACGACGAGCTCGGAGCGCAGTGGAAGGACGGGCAGAGCTTCCGTCCGCCGCCCGACTGGGAGAATGTGTTCCGCGCGCGCAGCGGAGCGCACGGCTCGCGCCGGCCGAGCGGCGATGACATCGAGATCGACGAGGAGCAGTTCAGCGATTTCTTTTCGTCGCTATTCGGAGGAGGGGGTCGCACATACGCCGGTCCGCGCCGGCCGCGAGCCGGGCGCGATCAACGGGCACGGCTCGAGATCGATCTCGAGGATGCATTTCGGGGCGCGAGCCGCACGATCGAGCTGAGCGAGATGCGCACGCGCCAGGTGAAGGTGACGATCCCCGCAGGCGTTGTCGATGGCCAGCAGCTGCGCCTTTCGGGACAGGGTGAGTCAGTGCCGGGCGGCGGGCGGGCCGGCGACCTCTACCTCGAAATCCGCATTCGACCGCATCGGCTGTATCAGCTCGATGGACGGGACGTGACGGTCACGTTGCCCATCGCGCCATGGGAGGCTGCGCTCGGCGCGACCGTGACGGTGCCCACGCTCGGCGGACCCGTGGAGATGCGGATCCCGGCCGGTGCGCAGTCTGGGCAGAAGCTGCGGCTGCGGGGTCGAGGGCTGCCCGGCAGGACACCCGGCGATCAGTACGCGCAGCTCAAGATCGTGGTGCCGCCCGCCGACACGCCGCGCGCGCGAGCGTTGTACGAGCAGATGCAGCGCGAGCTGCCGTTCGATCCGCGCGCCGATCTGAAGAGCTGACGAGACGCTCTCATTGCCCGAAGCTCTCGGCGCCAGCGCCGAGATATGCGACCTCTTCGGGCGTGCTCTCGCGTCCGAGCACGCGATTGCGATGTGGAAATCGGCCGAACCGCTCGATCAGCGAGCGATGCAGCTCCGCGTAACGCAATGCGACGTCGAAGCCGTCGCGCAACTCCTCGGGCGCCTCGGCAGCGAGCCGGCGAAATGCCGCCACCGATTCGTCCTGCACGTCGCGCGATTCGGCGTGCTGCAGGGGCATGTAGAAGAAGAGGCGTTCGACCGGCGCGAGCGCAGCATCGGCGCCGACCTGCATGCCGGAGAGCGCGAGGCTCAGAGCCTTCTCGTCCTGCGCGAAGGCGAGCCCGGTTACCCGATGCACGTTTCGCGGAAACTGGTCGAGCAGCAGGATCAGCGCCAGGCGCCGCCGCGGGCTGTCGGCCCATGCGGAGAGCTCGCCCTCGGCCGCGCGCCGCATCAGCTCGCCGAAGCGCGCGCGGATCGTCGCATCGGGCTCATTGCCGAACCAGAAACGCATGCGCTGGTCGAGCACGGCCGCGGTCGGCGGCAGCTTCCCGAACCAGAAGTCGAGTACGGCGCGCGCCTGATCCATGGAAAGAGGATAGGACGGATGTTAAGTTGTCGATATCCCCGTCGTGCCTTACGGAGAGATTCATGGATCGATCCCCCTCGCCGATCGCGGCCTTTGCACTGATCGCCGGCGCCTGTCTCACCGGCGGCGCGGCGGCGCAGACCGCGAAGCTCGACGTTCCCGCGGGACGCTACGAGCTCGACAAGAATCACGCGAGTCTCACATTTCGCGTGATGCACAACGGCCTGTCGAACTACACGGCGCGATTCACGCGCTTCGATGCGACGATCGATCTCGATCCGGTGCGGCTCGAGAATTCGAAGGTCAGCGCGACGGTCGATCCAACGTCCGTCGAGACGGACTATCCCGGCGAGGCGGATTTCGATCGGGAAATCGCCACCAAGCCCGAATTTCTCGACGCGGGGAAGCATCCCGCCGCGAAATTCGTCTCGCGCAGCGTGTGTGCCAGCCAGGACGGCACGCTCGACGTGCTCGGCGATCTGACCCTGCGCGGCGCGACCCATCCGGTGACGCTGAACGTGAAGATCAACGGCGCGAAGCCGCATCCGTTCAAGAAGGTGCCGGTGCTCGGGATCTCGGCCCGCGGCCGGCTGCAGCGTTCGCAGTGGGGCGTGACCGGCTTCCTGCCGGATATTGTCGCCGACTCCGTGGGCATCGAGATCGAGGCGGAGTTCATTCGCGAGGGGCAACCACCAGCCACGTGATGTGGCTGGTGGTCGCGGGCTTGAGTCGGGCGCGTGCCGCCCCCATGCCACGCCCATGCTCGACGACGCTCTGGATGCCTATTCGCAGGCGGTGATCGGTGCCGTCGACCGGGTCGGACCCGCGGTCGTATCGGTATATGTCGGTAGCGAGGCTGAGGACCGTGCGCAGGGCGGCGCGGGTTCTGGCGTCGTGGTCACGCCCGATGGCTACCTGCTCACGAACGAGCACGTCGTGCAGCGCACCGATCGTGCTCGCGTCGCGTTCGTGGATGGACGCACGGCTCCCGCGGTCGTCGTTGGACGGGACGCATCCACTGATCTTGCCGTGCTTCGGGCGCAAGCATCGGCGCTGCCGTACGCGGCCCTCGTCGATGCGGGTCCGCTGCGAGCCGGGCAGCTCGTCATCGCCGTCGGTAACCCGTTCGGGTTCGAGTCCACCGTGTCCGCCGGCGTCGTGAGCGCGCTCGGCCGGTCGCTTCGCAGCCGCCACGGGCGTCTGATCGAAGGCGTCGTGCAACACACGGCCGCGCTGAATCCCGGGAACTCCGGCGGGCCGCTCGTCGACCCGAACGGGCGCGTCGTCGGCATCAACACCGCGATCATCGCGATGGCTCAGGGCATCGGCTTCGCGGTGCCGGCGGCGACCGCGCAGTGGGTTCTGACGGAGGTTCTGACGCAGGGCCGCGTGCGACGCGCGTATCTCGGAATCGCCGGGCGCGACCGTCCGCTCGACCGGCGGCTCGTGCGTGCGCTCGACTTGCCCGTGACCCGCGCGCTCGAAGTCGTCTCGCGCGAGCCCGGCGGTCCGGCCGCGGAGTCCGATCTGCGCGCGGGCGATCTCATCATCGGAGTGAACGACGCTCCCGTCGACGGTATCGATGCGCTCTATCGTGCGCTCAGCCGCTCGCCGGCGGGCGAGCCGCTGGCGCTGCGCCTCATCCGGCGCACGGAGATCGTCGCGATCCCCATCACTCCGCGCGAGCAGCGCTGAGCGCGGGCTCGATGCGCAGAACGCGTCCGTTCCGACTGTCCGTAATCAGATAGAGGAGTCCATCGGGACCCTGACGCACGTCCCGGATGCGCTCGCCGAGGCTGGCGAGAGTGCGCTCCTCGCGCGCAACGCGCCCGTCCTTCAGCTCCAGTCGCACGAGGAGTCCTGGGACCATGGAGCCGACGAAAAGACTGCCACGCCAATCACCGTATGCGTCGCCCGTGTAGAACAGCGCGCCGGACGGGGCGATCACCGGGTCCCAGTAATACACCGGCTGTTCCATGCCAGCCTTCGACGTGCCCTCTCCAATGCGCAAGCCTGAGTAGTCGATGCCGTAAGTAATCACCGGCCAGCCGTAGTTCCGGCCGGGCAGCACGCGGTTCAGCTCGTCTCCGCCGCGCGCGCCGTGCTCGATCGTCCAGAGATCCCCCGTGTCCGGGTGAATGGCCGCAGCCTGAATGCTGCGATGACCGAACGACCAGATCTCCGGGCGCGCGCCGTCGCGCCCGACGAACGGGTTGTCCTTCGGAATCGATCCGTCCGCGTTGATGCGCACGACCTTGCCGACGGTCGTCGAGAGGTCCTGGACCTTTTCGCGATGACGGAAGCGATCGCCGGTCGTCACGAACAGCGTTCCATCGCGCGCAAATGCGAGACGCGACCCGAAGTGGTTGCCTCCGTCTACTTTCGGCGTCTGGCGCCAGATGATCTGCGTGCCTTCGAGGCCCTTCGGTCCGAGACGCCCGCGCGCCACGGCCGTTCCGGCTCCGCCGTCGCCCGGCTCCGCGAACGACAGATACACGAGGCGGTCCTTCTCGAAGCTCGGGCCGAGCGCGACGTCGAGCAGACCCCCCTGACCGCTCGCGGCGACGTTGGGCACGCCCGCGAGCGGTTGCGAGAGCGTCCCGTCCGTCGCAACGATTCGCAGTCGCCCCGGGCGTTCGGTGACGATCAGCCGTCCGTCGGGAAGAAACTCGAGTCCCCACGGGTGTTGCAACCCGCGCGCAACCGTCACCGCGCGGATTGGAGCATCGATGGGTTTGGGAGTCGGAGATTTCGGCGCCTGGGCGCTCACCGGCAGCGACGCTGCGGTGAGAGCGATCGCCACGATGGCTGCTGGGTTGCGGCTGCGGTGCATCGGTGTCCTTTCAGTGCTCAGGCAGTGGGATGAATTCGGACTCGCCCGGTACGCGCGCGAATCGCTGCTCCGCCCAGTCGCGCTTCGCCTGCTCCATCCGCTCGCGCGTGGAGGAGACGAAGTTCCACCAGATCAGTCGCGGGGTCGGGAAGCGCTCGCCTCCGAGCAGCATCAGCCGCGACGTGTGCATCGCGCGTATGGGCACGTCCTCTCCGGTCTCGAGTATCACGAGCTGTCCAGGGCCGTAACGATCCCCGAAGAGCTCGATCTCGCCCTCCGCAACATAGATGGCGCGGTCCGTGTAATCGGGCGGCAAGTCGATCGACGTCTCGGCCGGCATCGCGGCGTCGACGTAGAGCGTGGGCCACACCGTCGCCACCGGTGAACGGCGCCCGAATGCCTCGCCGGCGATCACGCGCAGCTCGACGCCTTTCGCGGAGAGGGTGGGCAGCGTCGCGGCCGAATGGTGGTGAAACGCGGGCTCATCGTCTTCGTGGCCGTCTGGCAGCGCCACCCAGGACTGAACGCCGTGCAGGCGAGCGCCGCGCGCGCGCTCGCCCTGCGGCGATCGCTCGGAATGGACGATGCCGCGTCCGGCCGTCATCCAGTTGACATCGCCGGGGCGGATTTCCTGCACGAATCCGAGGCTGTCGCGGTGCATGAGCGAGCCGGAGTACAGATAGGTGACCGTCGCGAGCGCGATGTGCGGATGAGGCCGCACGTCGAGCCCCGCGCCAGGCGCCAGGCCCGCCGGACCGATGTGATCCAGGAAGATGAAAGGTCCCACCATCTGCCGCGCAGCCGCGGGCAGCAGCCGGCGCACGCTGAAGCCGTCGACGTCGCGCGCGCGCCCCGAGATGACATGCTCGATCGTCACGGCACGATGTTAGACCAAGCTCGCGAACGGCGGCGTTAGAGCGAGAAGGCCGGATACACTGTGCGCACTCGTCGAAACGGGGGTCGTCGATGCAGGCTCGCGGATGCGTGTTGCTCGCTGGAATCCTGTTGCTTGCGGCAAGCCGGCTGCCGGCGCAGGAGGTCGCTGTCCCGGCGGAGCTCGAACCGTGGCGCGAGTGGGTGCTGGATGATCAGCGGCACCGCCGCTGCCCGTTCCTCGCCGATCGCGATGCCGGCAACGTTCAGTCGTATCGCTGTGCGTGGCCGGAACGGTTGACGCTCGATCTCGATGCGCGCGGCGGGACATTCACGCAGGGCTGGCGCGTCTACATCGATAGCTGGGTCCGGTTGCCCGGAGGCTTCGAGCACTGGCCGCGGGACGTTCGCGCAAATGGTTCGCCCGCTGCCGTCGTCGCGCGCAACGGCGCACCGAGCCTGCGCTTGCGGCCGGGCAATTACACGATCACCGGGCGATTCGCGTGGTCCAGACGGCCCGAATCGCTGCCGATCGAGCCGCTGGTCGCGCTCGTCGATCTGCGCATCGACGGCCGCGCGATCGCGCAGCCCGAACGCCCGGACGGCGCGCTGTGGCTCGGGCAGCGTCGCAGCGTCGAGCAGCGCGAGCAGCTCGACGTGCAGGTCTATCGGCTCGTCGAGGACGAAACGCCGGTCCGTCTGACGACGCACATCCGTCTGCAGGTTGCCGGCGATGCACGCGAGATCATGCTGCCCCGGGTGCTCCCGGAAGGCTTCGTGCCGCTCGGGGTCACGACTCCCCTCGCGGCGCGCCTCGAGCCGGACGGTCGCATGCGCATACAGGTGCGTGCCGGCAGCTGGCTCATCGAGCTCGCCGCCCGCGGCCCGGGTGTCGCGACGAAGCTCGCCCGCCCCGCGACGCAGGCTCCGTGGCCGCGAGAGGAAATCTGGAGCTTCGCCGGAAACGATCGCCTGCGCGTGGCCGCGGTGGAGGGCGCCGACGGCATCGATCCCGAGCAGGCGGACGTGCCGGAGGACTGGCAGGAATATCCGGCGTTCCGGCTGCTGCCCGACTCGACTCTCGCGATCGTCGAGCGCGGCCGCGGACTTGCGAACGCCGACGACAACCAATTGACGCTTTCACGGCGGATCTGGCTCGACTTCGATCACGGCGGCTTCACGGCCGTCGATCGTCTCGGCGGCACGATGCGCAAGGACTGGCGGCTCGATGCCGTACCTCCGTTCCGGCTCGAGAGTGCGGCGGCAGACGAGGACACGCTGCTCGTCACCGAGAGCTCCGACGGCAAGCGTGTCGGCGTCGAGGTGCGCAGTCCCGCGCTCGACGTCACGACGACCGCTCGCGTCGATCGCAGCCGCGGCGCGTTGCCCGCCACGGGCTGGAATGCGCGCTTCGAGCAGGTGAGCGGCGAGCTGCATCTGCCGCCGGGTCATCGATTGCTCGCCGTCTTCGGGGCCGATCGATCGCCGACGTCGTGGATCTCGCGCTGGGGGCTTTGGGGCTTCTTCGGCGTGCTGGTCGTTGCCGTGTTCGTCGGCTGGCTTGCGGGACCCGTCGTTGGAATCGTGGCGCTCGCTGGCCTGCTGCTCACATATCAGGAAAGCGAGGCGTACATCTGGCTGTGGAGCAATCTGCTCGCGGCCGTTGCACTCGCCCGTGCCGCGCCGGAAGGGCGGCTGCGCCGTCTGGCGAGCGTCTATCGCACGGCGAGCTTCGTCGTGCTGGCGATCGCGCTGTTACCGCTCCTGTGGAGCCAGCTTCGCATCGCGCTGTACCCGCAGCTCGAGGTCGGTGTCTCGCCGGGGATCGTAAGCGGTGGTCAGCTCATGGAAGGACGGGTCGCCGCGCCGGCGGCGCCGCCGCCGCAAGACGCTGCGGCATCCGCATCCGATGCGATCTCGTCGGTGGTTGTGACGGCCGAGCGCAAGGCGGACTACTCGCTGCAGGCGATGCGAGAACGCTACGCGCCCGGCACTGTATTGCAGACGGGCCCCGGTATCCCGGCCTGGCGCTACGACGTGCATCCGTACGCCTGGTCCGGGCCCGTCGAGACGAGCGAGACGGTGCGCTTCGTCTATATCGGACCGACGCTTCTTGCGTTCTGGCGCATCGCCGGCGTCGTGCTGCTTGTGCTCCTCTTCGGCGCGCTCGCCGCGGCGAGCTTCGGCGTACGCCCGCGTGGGCCGGCGTCTCGTTTTTTCGGCGCAGTGATGATCGCGGCGCTCGCCGCCGGGGTGCCGACTGCGCATGCCGCCGATATGCCCGACGCGGCGTTGCTCGCCGACCTGAAGCAGCGCCTGACGCGACCGCCGCCGTGCGCACCGACCTGCGCCGAAATGATGTCGGCGCACGTAACGGCATCGGGCGATCGGCTCGACGTGGCGCTCGAGGTGAGCGCGCTCGCGAGCATCGCTGTCGCGCTGCCGAGCGCTGCGGATCGCTGGCAGCTCGATGCGGTCAGCGTCGACGGGCGTGCGGCACTCGCGATCACTCGCGAAGGCGACGCCACGGTTCGCGTTCCGCTCGAGCCCGGCGCGCGGCTCGTGCGCCTGAGCGGGCGGCTCTCACCGGCCGAGTCGATTCAGTTGTCCTTTCCTGCGGCGCCGCGCGTCGTGACCGTTTCGAGCGACGGGTGGGACGTCGCGGGCCTCAACGACGGACGGCTGTTCTCGGGATCGCTCGAGCTCATCCGCCGCAGAAGCGCAGCCGACGGCGCCGAACCGCTGCAATCCGCCAGCGAGTTCCCGCCGTTCGTCGAGGTGATCCGCAATTTCGCTCTGGGCCTCGACTGGCAGCTGCGCACCATCGTGGAGCGCGTTGCGCCCGAGACGGCCGCAATCAGCGTCGAGGCTCCGCTGCTCGCCGGAGAGCGCGTGCTGACGGACGGACTCGAAGTGCGTGACACGCCTCGCGGGCGGGTGGCGCTCGTGGGCCTCGAGCGCGGCCAGGACGCAGTGGAATGGAGCTCGGTTCTGCCGCGCACCGAGTCGCTGGTTCTCGAGCTGCCGGCGAATGCGCCGCGGGCGGAAGTGTTGCGGTTCTCGGTGAGCCCTCAGTGGAATGTACGGTTCGAAGGGTTTCCGGCCGTTCTGCCGACCAATCCGGAGGCGGCCGAATGGGTGTACCAGTTTCATCCGCGGCCGGGCGAGACGTTGAAGCTCGCGATCACGCGGCCGAAGGGCGTGCAGGGTCGGGCGCTCGCGATCGACTCCGTTCGCCGGCAGGTCATCGTCGGCAAGCGCGCGACGGACGAAAGTCTCGCCATCGACTATCGCAGCACGCAGGGTGGTCGACACGTGATCACGCTGCCGGCGAACGCGCGTGTGTCCAGCGTCGAGATCGACGGCGAGCCCGCGCAGCTGCGACCGGACGACGGCAAGCTGTCGGTCGGACTGCTGCCGGGCAAGCACGGGATCGCCGTGAAGTGGACGATGCCCGAAGGCGTCGCGGTGCGAACGCGACCGAGCGCCGTCGATCTAGGCTCGCCCGCGAGCAACGTGCAGACGACTCTTCAGTTGCCAGCGGATCGATGGGCCCTCTTCGCGAGCGGTCCGGGCGTCGGCCCAGTGGTGCTCTACTGGATCGAGCTCGTCGTGTTCCTCGCGACCGCGTGGCTGCTCGGACGCTGGTCTTACTCGCCGCTGCGCACGCACGAATGGCTGCTGCTCGGCATCGGCCTCTCGACGTTCGCGTGGAGCGTGTTCGTCCTCGCAGCGCTCTGGCTGTTCGCGATGCGCTTGCGCGAGCGATGGAGCGGCAACGTGCGCCCGTCGCAGTTCAATCTGGTGCAGGTACTCCTCGCCGGGCTCACCGTGATCGCAGTCGGCACACTCGTCTTCTCCGGAATCCGCGAGAGCCTGCTCGGCGTGCCGGACATGGGCGTGGCCGGACCCGGCTCGGGCGGCAACTCCTTCGCGTGGTTCCTCGACCAGACCGAGTCCGCACTGCCGCAGCCGCGAGTCATCTCCGCGCCGATGTGGGTGTATCGCGCGCTGATGTTCGCCTGGGCACTGTGGATCGCGGTCGCGCTGCTGCGCTGGGTGCGCTGGTCGTGGAGCGCGTGGAAATCGAACGGCTTCTGGCGCGGGAAGGTGCAGGTACCCGTCTGAGCCCCTCACTCACAGAGACCTTCCATGTAACCTTGCGCCAGCGGTGACAGACGCCTCCGCGCCAGCGCGCGCGCCCTCGGCGCATCGACGATGTACTCGAGCGGCCCGGAGACGAGCATCTGCCGGATGCGCGGGTGCTTCGCGGAGACGCGCGCCATCTTGTTGAGCACGGTGAATCCGCGGTTGATCTTGTTCGAGGGACTCGAGCGTTGCTCGATGGAGCGGGCGAGATACTGGCCGAAGCGGGCGTAGAGAAAGTAGTCGTCATTGCCTGCCTGGAAGCGCGCTTCGGCGAAAAAATCGGGAAAATTCTTCTCCAGATACGCATTGACTCGTTGCAGACGAGGGTCGCTGTCAGTCGACACTTTGCGCTGCTTCATTTCGTTCGGGCACCTCCGGAATGCGCGCGACGTTACGGCCAATCGCCACGTGATGCAATACTCTGGCGCATGAAAGTCAGCGCTCGTCGGAAATTCTTCGCAGCGCTGTTCGCTGCGGTCATGCTCGCGAGCTGCGCGCGAGAGGATTCGCCCGAGCAGCGCGTGCGCGCCGTCATCGCAGCAGCCGAGGAAGCGGCCGAAGCGCGCGACGTGTCGGCCGCGATGCAGCTCGTCGCGAGCGACTACGCCGATACGCGCGGCTTCGACAGGCAGGCGCTGCGAGCATTCGTGCACGGCTACTTCGTGCTGAACCAGTCGATCCGGCTCCTGGTGCGCGTCGAAGACGTGCGGTTCCCCGCGGACCAGCTCGCCCAGGCGCGCGTCACGGTGGGCATGCTGGGGTCCCGGGCCGAGGTACACGAATTCGATGTCGAGCTCGTGAACGAGGGCGGGGATTGGCTGCTGCGCCGCGCCGAACGACGCACGTCACATTAATCGCTGAACATATAGCCCGCGCGTTGACACTTATTTCGGCCACGCGCACCCTAACTCCCGAACTGCCCAGGGCACACCTTGCGAAAGCAAGGGTCGCAAAGCCACCGGTCTACAGGGATTTCCTACGACAGCGGGGTTGCCAGTATGTCGATGAATGTTCTGTTGGCGATCACGCCGTGGCCGGCCGTCTCGGCCATCATCCTGGGCGTGCTCCTCATCGCCATCCTTTATCTCGCGCGCCACACCGCGCACCAGGCGATTCGCACCGCGACCGGCGCGCTTTCGCACGGGCTGCGCCTCGCGTCGCATTCGGTCACGCACGCCGAGATGCGCCTCGCCGAGCGCAATCGCGAAGTGCTGCTGGCAGCCGGACGCGAAGCGAAGGAGCGCGTGGTCGAGCGCGAGTTCGCGCGCGTGGGCGATACGGTCCGCAAGGATCTCGCCAACTACCCGCACCTGCACCGCGCGCTGAGTGAGTCCATCGAGAAGATCGAGAAAGAGCACCAGGACGCGGTCGACGTGCCGCCGGAGGCTCCGGGCTGGGTGAAAGCCGTCGAGACGGTGTCGAAGCTCGACGCACGCAACGGCGGCGCCGAAGTGCTGTCGGACATACACAAGTCGCTCGTGAAGGCGCACAAGGAGGCGATGGACTCCTACCGCAAGGCGAGCTTCACGCGCCATGAGTTGCTGCGCGCCATGATGCCCCGCTGGCGCGACGTGCAGCAGGTGCTCACCGAGGTCAACAAGAAGGTCGAGAGCCTGCTGTCGCGCTCGGTCGCGATCGACCGCCACATGCAGGAATACGAGGACATCGTGAAGGCGCAGGACCGCGCGGTGTCGATCCTGTCTTCGTCGTCTCTCGTGCACTTCTTCGTCTCGGCGCTCGTCCTGCTGGTCGCGATCGGCGGTGCGGCAATCAACTTCTCGCTGATCGCGCGGCCGATGGCCGAGATGGTCGGCGGCACGAGCTTCGTCGGCATCTTCAAGACCGCCGACATCGCCGCGCTCGTCATCATCATGGTGGAGATCTCGATGGGTCTCTTCCTCATGGAGAGCCTGCGCATCACGCGGCTCTTCCCGGTGATCGGCGCGCTGCCGGACAAGCTGCGCATCCGCATGATCTGGATCACCTTCAGCATCCTGCTGCTGCTCGCGAGCATCGAGGCAGGGCTCGCGTACATGCGCGAGGTGCTGCTGCAGGATGAGCTCGCGACGAGCGCCCTGCTGCGCAGCGGCGAGGGGCCGGTGATCGAGAACGACTTCCTCTGGATCACCACCGCTGCCCAGATGGGCATGGGCTTCATCCTGCCGTTCGCGCTGGTGTTCGTGGCGATTCCGCTCGAGACCTTCGTGAACTCGCTGCGCACCGTGGTCGGCCTTCTCGGCATCGGGCTGCTGCGTGCGCTCGCGCTGATCCTGAGGGTGCTCGGCAACGGTATGCGCCACCTGGGAACCTTGGCCGAGAAAGTCTACGACCTGCCGCTGTTCGTGCCCCTGTGGGTCGAGTCGCGACTCATGGAAGCGGGCGCCGGCCGCGGGACGGCGGAGGGCCGCCTGCGGGAGGCGTCGCTGTGAAGCGCATATTCGCGTGCTGCTGCATCGCGCTGCTCGGTGCCTGCGCACCGCCTGCGGCGCGCAATACGGGCGTATATCTCCTGCTCGACACCTCGGGCACCTACCGCAGCGAGCTGCGCAAGGCCGAAGACATCATTCTCTTCACGCTGTCGAAGCTCGAGCCGGCGGACTCTTTCGCCGTCGCGCGCATCGACACGGGCAGCTTCAGCGAGAAGGACATCATCGCGAAGACCACGTTCGACGATCGCCCGAGCACGGCGAATGCCCAGAAGCGGGCCTTCGCGCAGCGCGTGCAGGGGGTCATCACCCGCTCGAACGCATCCTCTCACACCGACATCACGGGCGGACTGCTGCAGGCGGTCGAGTTCCTGAACGAGAAGCAGCCTGGCCGCAAGACGATCCTCATCTTCTCCGATCTCGAGCAGGATCTGGCGGCAGGCTACATTCGCGACATTCCGATCGGACTGGAAGGCTTCGAGGTCGTCGCGCTGAACGTCGTGAAGCTGCGCTCCGACAACTACGACCCGCGCGAGTACATGGCGCGCCTCGACAGCTGGAAGGCGCAGGTGGAGAAGGGTGGTGGGCGCTGGCGCGTCGTCAACGATCTGGACAGGCTCGATGGGTTGCTTTGAGTGAGGAGTGGCTGAAGGCCGAAGGCTGAGGGCCGAAGGCCGGAAGATGACGGGGTGGAGACGGCCCGGCGTTCTCGCGAACGCCGGGCCTTTTTCTTTTGTTCTACCCTGAGGGGAGCGGAGAGCCTGATCTCATGAAGATTGCCGTCCTGTTCGGCGGAACGAGTGAAGAACGCGACGTCTCGATTGCGAGCTCCGCGCAGATCATTCCGGCGCTGCGCGGTCTTGGCCACGAAGTGTTCGCCGTCGACACGGCCACCGGACGATTGACGCCGGCCGACGAGCGGAAGTTACTCGAAACGGGCGTGGCCGCCGAACCGCCGTCTACCACCGAGATTGCGACCGTGCGCGGGCGCGCTGTAACCCTGTCACCTGCCGCCTTTGATGCTCGCGCGGTGGATGTGGTGTTTCTTGCGCTTCACGGTGGCGCCGGCGAGGACGGCCGAATTCAGGCCATGCTCGATCTGGCCGGCATGGCGTACACGGGCAGCAATCACATCGCGAGCGCTGCCGCGATGGACAAAGACTTGACCAAGCGGCTGTTTCGATCGGTTGATGTGCCGACGCCGGATTGGCTCATGGCTCCAACGCCGGCAGAGGCGGTGGAGAGACGTCTCGGCTGGCCGGTCGTCGTGAAACCCAACCAAACAGGGCTCAACCGTCGGGCTCAGTGTTGTGCGCGATCCGCCTCAGCTGACTGCAGCAATCGAGCGCGCGCGTCGCTATGACGATGAAGTGATGATCGAGAAATTCGTTCCGGGCCATCAGCCCATATCCAAGCTAGCCGCTAAGCGGCTTCAGGTTGGCTACTCTCTGTTCCAGTTCGCGCGCGACTCGAAGCAGCGCGGCGAGCAACTCCGAATCGACATCCAGATCGCCTGAGTACTCTGCAACGTTACGCTTGCTGTGGGCGCGGTCGAGTACGCGCCACTGCTCTTTCGGCATGTTGAGCGTATGTTCGAGACACTGGAAGACGAGGTAGCGATTCTCGGATCGATAGCCATGCCAGCGCAGCGCCGCCAGTGACAACGCATGCGCCGCGTTGTAGGCGAGATCGAACTGGCTGTCTGGACTGAGTCGCTCGTTTTCGGCGTCGTTGAGCCGTGCCTTGCCGGATCGGACGAGGCCGTCGAACTCCGCCTGCGCCGGCGGCTCGGCCTTGAGCTTCCCGATACGTACGAGATTATCGAGCTGCGCGATCGACACCTTCGTCACCTATCAGCACGATCCGCGGGCCTGAAAGGACTTTGGTCAGGAACGGATTGCTCGCCTTACGGCGCCGCTCAAACTCGCCACTCGTCAACAACGTCGGACTGACTTTTCGTCCCAACCGGCGCTCGACGGGCTCGAGCGCCGAATAGAGACCCTCGAGCATGAGTTTGTCCGCAACGACGAGCAGGTCGATATCGCTGGCCGCCGTGTCCGTGCCTCTTGCTACCGAGCCATAGACGAAGGCGAGAGAGATGCGATCCCGCAGGGGCTCGAGCGCCGCCCTCAGCGGCTCGGCCGCACCCACCGTCTTCATGACGATGTCTCGCAGCTCTTCGAATATCGGCGCGCCAGCATTGGCCTGGTAGTGCCGTTGACGGCCCATCACGCGGCTCGTGACCAATCCGCTTTCCACAAGACGCGCGAGCTCGCGCTGAACCGCGCCGGAACCCGAACCCGTCAGGACTATGAGCTCATTGGCAAAGAACGTGCGTTGCGGCTGGCCGTAGATCAGGCCCAACAGGCGCTGCTGGGTGGTAGTGAAGAGCGCGTCAGCAAGACTCGTTCGACGCGGCGGTGCCGATTTGCGGGGCGCGCGCCGCGGAGCCCCAGTCCTGGAGTGGATCATGCCCATTTAGGGCATGCTAAACCCCAATTTGGGCATGATGCAAACCGGAGTAGAAGCCGTCCCTCACCGCCGCCATCAGCGGCCACGCGGCGCTCGCGGGCTCCGGCCACTCATGTTGCGTCCATTCCAGGGCAGGCGCCGCCACCACGCCGAGATACAGCGCCGGCCGCGGCCGATAGACGCGTGCCTCCCAGCTCTCGCGGGTGGGAATCTCGCCCCGCCACAGCCCGGCGTCGCAGCCGAAGACACATCGCTTCAGTCCGTCGAGGAGCGTCAGGCCGAGTGCCTTGATGCACGCCTCCTTCAGCGTCCAGAGGACATGGAAGCGCTCGTCTTGCAGGCTCCCCGGGAGCGCTTGCATCTGCGCGGCTTCGCGCACCGAGAAGGCAAAGCGTGCGAGCCGCATGCAGTCGCGCCGTTCGTCGGCGTGCTCGAGATCGACGCCGATGCGAGCGTCCGCCGGCGCCAGCGCGAGCGCTGCGAAGCCACCAGAATGGCCCAGGCTTCGGGCCGAGCCGACGCCGGCCGCATGCGCGAGCAACGCGCGACTCACCATCCAGTCGGCGCGAGACCGGTGGTCCGCCATGCGTGACCAGCGCCGGCTGTCCTCGAACGACTGCGCGGCCGGGTCGAAACGTTCGGCGGCCTCGGGGAGCGCGAGCCAGAGCTGAGAAGATCCCCGTGACCGGCTGACTGCTTCCGCGCTCCGATTGACCGACTGCGCCGTGTTGTTCATATTCAGATCATAGTCATGGCCGCATCCGACGCGCCTGCCGCGCCCGGAAGCTGACACAGAAATTTTGAAAGTCCGGAACCGTGCGCTTCGAACCGTGCACGTCGTTCCGGCCATACCTGCGTGCGCGAGGCCTGACCATGACACAGAGCGACCAGGGACTCTTTCGCGAGTCCTACGAGCGGGACAGCTGCGGCTTCGGTCTGATCGCGAATCTCGACGATCGGGCGAGTCATTGGCTGGTCCGCACGGCCATTGCCTCACTCAATCGCCTGACCCATCGCGGCGCGATCGCGGCCGACGGCAAGACCGGCGACGGCTGCGGCCTCATGCTGAAGCGCCCCGAGAAATTCCTGCGCGCCGTCGCGGATGAGGCCGGCCTCGCGCTCGCGCCGTGCTTCGCGAGCGGCCTCGTCTTTCTGCATCGCGACCCCGTGAAGGCCGACGCTGCCCGCCGCCAGCTCGCGGGGCAACTCGGGCGGGAGGGTCTCGAGCTCGCCGGCTGGCGCACGCTGCCCACGAACCGCGAGGCGTGTGGCGCGGAAGCGCTGAAGACGCTGCCGCACATCGAGCAGGTGTTCGTCAACTGCCGCAATGCCGGACTGGATGAGCCGTCGTTCAATCGCAAGCTCTTTCTCGCGCGCAGGCGCACCGAGAAGGCGCTCGAAGCGAGCGACCCGGTGTTCTACATCCCGAGCCTTTCGGCCACGACGTTCGTGTTCAAGGGCATGGTGATGCCGCAGTACCTCGCCGAGTTCTATCCGGACCTCATGGATCCGCGGCTCGAGGCGTCGGTGGTCGTGTTTCACCAGCGCTTCTCCACCAACACGCTGCCGCAGTGGCGGCTCGCGCATCCGTACCGCTTTCTGGCGCACAACGGCGAGATCAACACCATCCAGGGCAACCGCAACTGGGCGGTGGCTCGCGGGCCGCTGTTCCGCTCGCCGCTGCTCCTGGACCTCTCGGACCTCCAGCCGCTCGTTGCGCTCACGGGTTCCGACTCGCAGAGCCTCGACAACATGCTCGAGGTGCTGCTCATGGGTGGCCTCGATGCGCTGCATGCGATGCGGCTCCTCGTGCCTCCGGCGTGGCACGGGCTCGATTCGGTGGATCCGGACCTGCGTGCGTTCTACGAGTACTACGCGACGCACATGGAGGCGTGGGATGGCCCGGCCGGCATCGTGTTCACCGACGGCCGCTATGCCGGCTGCACGCTCGACCGCAACGGACTTCGGCCGGCGCGCTTCGTCATCACGGCGAACCGCACGCTTACGATCGCGTCGGAAACCGGCGTATGGGATTACGCGCCGGAGGACGTGGTGCGGAAGGGCAAGCTCGGGCCTGGGGACATGATCGCGCTCGATCTCGCGACGGGCACGCTGCTCGAGTCGCGTGACATCGATCGGATGCTGAAGACGCGCCACCCGTACAAGACGTGGCTCAAGGCGGGCGTGCGCTATCTCGAATCGGATCTCGTGGACGCGCGCCTTGCCGCGGAGCCGATGGATCGGGAGACGCTGTCGCTCTATCAGAAGATGTTCAACGTCAGCTCCGAGGAGCGCGACGAGATCATCCGCGTGCTCGCAGAGGATGAGAGCGAAGCGGTGGGCTCGATGGGCGACGACACGCCGCTGCCGGTGCTGTCGCACAAGGTGCGCTCGCTCTACGACTACTTCCGGCAGTCGTTCGCGCAGGTGACGAACCCGCCGATCGACAGCTTGCGCGAGTCCATCGTGATGTCGCTGCAGACGCAGATCGGCCCGGAGTGCAACATTTTCGTGCCCGCGCCGGAGCACGCGCGCCAGATCGTGCTCGGCTCACCGATCCTCTCGCAGCGGAAGCTGCGCCAGATCCTCGGCCTGAAGGAAGCCGGGGTCACGCACGAGTTCATCGACCTTCAGTACGAGCCGGAAGAGGGCCTCAAAGCGGCGATTCTGCGCATCTGCCGGCAAGCGGAGCGCGCGGTGCGCGACGGCAAGCTCGTGCTGCTGCTCTCGGATCGCTATCTCGTCAACGGCAGGCTGCCGGCGCACGCGCTGCTCGTGACCGGCGCCGTGCACCAGCACCTCGTGAAGACGGGCCTGCGCTGCAGGTGCAATCTGCTGGTCGAGACCGGCACGGCGCGTGATCCGCACCACTTCGCGTGCCTCATCGGGTACGGAGCAACGGCCGTGTATCCATACATGGCCTACCAGATGCTCTTCGACATGATGCGCAAGGGTCGCGTGAAGCTCGACTTTGCGACGCGCCTCGAGCTCGGCCGCAGCTACCGCGCGGGCGTGCGCAAGGGTCTGTTCAAGATCATGTCGAAGATGGGCATCTCCACGATCGGCAGCTATCGCAGCTCGCAGCTGTTCGAGATCGTGGGGCTCTCCGACGAGATCGTGGACGTCTGTTTCACCGGCACGGAAAGCCGCGTGCAGGGCGCGGACTTCGAGGATCTGGAAGCAGAGCTGAAAACGCTCGCCGCGCGCGCGTGGAATCCGCGCGAGGCGATCGAAGCGGGCGGACTCCTGAAGTACATGCACGACGGGGAGTACCACATGTACAACCCCGACGTCGTGGCGACCCTGCAGGCCGCCGTGATCTCCGGCAGCTACGAGCACTATCTCGAGTTCGCGCGGCTCGTGAACGATCGGCCCGTCTCCTGCTTTCGCGATCTGCTCGCGCTGAGGGGCGGCACGGAATCGATTCCGCTCGCTGAGGTCGAGCCCGTCGAATCGATCCTGAAGCGCTTCGACGGCGCCGGCATGTCCCTCGGCGCGCTCTCGCCCGAAGCGCACGAGGCTCTCGCCATCGCGATGAACCGGCTCGGGGCGCGCTCCAACTCGGGTGAGGGCGGAGAGGATCCGAAGCGCTATCGCACCGAGAAGAACTCGAAGATCAAGCAGGTCGCCTCGGGGCGCTTCGGCGTGACGCCGGAGTACCTCATCAACGCCGAGGTGCTGCAGATCAAGATCGCGCAGGGCGCGAAGCCCGGCGAGGGAGGCCAGCTTCCGGGCCACAAGGTCAACGAGATGATCGCGCGCCTGCGCTTCGCGCGCGCGGGCGTCGGGCTCATCTCCCCGCCGCCGCATCACGACATCTATTCGATCGAAGACCTTGCGCAGCTCATCTTCGACCTGAAGCAGGTGAATCCGCAGGCGCTCGTGTCCGTGAAGCTCGTCGCCGAGCCGGGCGTGGGCACCGTCGCGGCCGGGGTCGCGAAAGCGTACGCGGACCTCATCACGATCTCGGGCTACGACGGCGGCACCGGCGCAAGCCCTCTGTCGTCGATCAAGTATGCAGGTACGCCGTGGGAGCTCGGGCTCGCGGAAACCCACCAGACGCTGCGTCTCAACGGCATGCGCCATCGAGTGCGGCTGCAGACGGACGGCGGATTGAAGACCGGGCTCGACGTGGTGAAGGCTGCAATCATCGGCGCCGAAAGCTTCGGCTTCGGCACCGCGCCCATGGTCGCCCTCGGGTGCAAGTACCTGCGCATCTGTCACCTCAACAACTGCACCACCGGCATCGCGACGCAGCACAACGTGCTGCGCTCGAAGTATTTCGTCGGACTGCCGCAGATGGTCGTCAACTACTTCACCTTCGTCGCGCAGGAAGTGCGCGAGATTCTCGCGTCGCTCGGTGCGCGCAGGCTCGAAGAGATCATCGGGCGCACCGAGTACCTCGAGATCCTGCGGGGCGAAACCGCGAAGCAGCGCAAGCTCGATCTCGAGCCGATTCTTTCCTCTGCCGGTCTCGCAGCGGACCGTCCGCAGTTCTGCGTCACGCCCTCGAACGCGCCGTTCGACAAGGGCGAACTCGCCGAGACCATGGTGCGCGACATGAGCGCGGCGATCGAGTCGAAGTCCGGCGGTGAGTGGCGGTACGAGGTGAAGAACTTCAATCGCTCGATCGGCGCACGCATCTCGGGCGAGATCGCGCGTCGCTGGGGCAACTACGGCATGGAGGATGCGCCGCTCGTCGTGCGCCTGCACGGCAACATCGGGCAGAGCTTCGGCGTGTGGAACGCCGGCGGCCTGCACTTGTATCTCGAGGGCGATGCGAACGACTACGTCGGCAAGGGCATGGCGGCCGGCAGGATCGTGGTGCGCCATGCGCGCGAGGCGCGCTTCGAGCACAGGAGTACCATCATCATGGGAAACACCTGCCTGTATGGCGCAACGGGCGGGGAGCTGTTCGCCGCGGGTGTGGCGGGCGAGCGCTTCGCCGTGCGCAACTCCGGCGCGTCCGCGGTCATCGAAGGCGCCGGCGATCACTGCTGCGAGTACATGACGGGCGGCGTGATCGCGGTGCTCGGGCGTACCGGCGTGAATTTCGGCGCCGGCTTCACGGGCGGCTTTGCGTACGTGCTCGACCTCGAACGCGATTTCGTCGACCGCTACAATCACGAGCTCATCGACATCTCGCGCATCCAGCCCGAGGCGATGCAGTCGCACCTGCAGCACCTCGAGACGCTGATAGAGGAACACGTCGCCGAGACGGAGAGCGTCTGGGGCCAGGAGATCCTCGGCGACTTCCGATCCTTCATCGGCAAGTTCTGGGTGGTGAAGCCGAAGGCGGCTTCGATCGATTCTCTGATCGAGAATCTGAGGCGGGCGGCGTGATGAGCGGCCGACAGCCGACAGCCGACAGCCGAAGGCTGTAAGCCATGCCGGACAAGAACCTCCAGTTCCTCGACATCCCACGGACCGAGCCGGCGAAGATCCCGGTCGAATCGCGCATCCGGTCCTTCCGCGAGATCTATGCGCCCTACGACGCGCAGGGCGCTGCGCAGCAGGCCGGGCGGTGCGTCGCGTGCGGCAATCCGTTCTGCGAGTGGAAATGCCCGGTACACAACTACATTCCGAACTGGCTGAAGCTCATCCAGGAAGGAAACCTGTTCGAAGCGGCGGAGCTGTCGCACAAGACCAATTCGCTGCCGGAGGTGTGCGGGCGCATCTGCCCGCAGGATCGCCTGTGCGAAGGCGCCTGCACCTTGAACGACGGCGACGGACTGGGAGCGGTAACGATCGGCTCGATCGAGAAATACATCACCGATGAGGCGCTGAAGCAGGGCTGGCGGCCAGACATGTCGAACGTGCGACCGACGGGCAAGCGCGTCGCCATCGTCGGCGCAGGGCCCGCAGGGCTCGGCTGCGCCGACATTCTCGCGCGCAACGGCGTGAAGCCGATCGTCTTCGATCGCTACACGCGCATCGGCGGGCTTCTGACGTACGGCATCCCGCCTTTCAAACTGGAAAAAGAGGTCGTGGAGAAGCGCCGCGAGATCATGGAAGGCATGGGCGTCGAATTCCGTCTCGGCATCGATGTCGGGACCGAAGTCGGGTTCGATGAGCTGCTGCGCGACCACGACGCCGTGTTCCTCGGCATGGGCACGTACCGGTACGTGACGGGCGGCTTCCCGGGCGAGGATCTGCCGGGCGTGTACGAGGCGCTGCCTTATCTCATCTCGAGCATCAACCACGAGCTCGGCGTCCCGGGCGCCGCCGATCGGCTCATCAACATGCAGGGCAAGCGCGTCGTCGTGCTCGGCGGAGGGGACACGGGCATGGACTGCAATCGCACGGCGATCCGCCAGGGGGCGGAATCGGTGAGGTGCACGTACCGGCGAGACGAGCTCCACATGCCCGGATCGCGACGCGACTACAAGAACAGCAAGGAAGAGGGCGTGGAGTTTCTCTTCAACCGCCAGCCGATCGAGATCGTCGGCTCCGAGCGCGTCGAAGGCGTGAAGCTCGTGCGAACGCGGCTCGGCGCGCCCGGTCCCCGCGGCCGGCGCATTCCGGAGGCGATACCGGGCACGGAGGAGGTCGTTTCGGCCGACGCGGTCGTCATCGCCTTCGGATTCCTGCCGAGCCCGCCGGCGTGGTTCGGCGACGCCGGCATCCGCGTGCATCCGAACGATCGCGTGCGCGTGACGACGACGCGCGAGCGGCCGTTCCAGACGACGAATCCCAAGGTCTTCGCTGGCGGCGACATGGTGCGTGGAGCGGACCTCGTGGTCACCGCGGTCTTCGAAGGCCGCGAGGCGGCGCGCGGCATCCTCGGCTACATCGGAGTCGCGTAGGAAGCCTACAGCCGACAGCTTGACGCTGGACTCAACGCTCTTACCTGTAGGCTGTGAGCTGTAGGCTGTAGGCTTTCCTCATGCCTCACGAGACCGACCTGATTGCCCTGCTCGCGATCGGCTTCGTGCTGGCGTTCGGGCTCGGGTTCGTCGCGGTGCGGCTGCGATTGCCGCCGCTCGTCGGCTATCTGCTCGCCGGCATCGCAGTAGGTCCGCATACGCCCGGCTTCGTCGGCGACACGACGCTCGCCTCGCAGCTCGCGGAGATCGGCGTCATCCTGCTGATGTTCGGCGTCGGGCTCCACTTCTCGATCAGCGCGCTGCGGGAAGTGCGCCGCATCGCGGTGCCGGGCGCCGTCGCGCAGATCGCCGTCGCCACGGTGATCGGCACCGTCGTCGCGCGCTACTGGGGCTGGAGTTACGGCGCCGGGATCGTGTTCGGTCTTGCGCTTTCGGTGGCGAGCACGGTCGTGCTGCTGCGCGCCCTCGAAGAGCGCAACGAGCTCGAGTCGGAGAACGGGCGGATCGCCGTCGGTTGGCTCATCGTCGAAGACCTCGCCACGGTGCTCGCACTCGTGATGCTCCCGGCGCTCGCCGGCACGCTTGACGGTTCGGTGACCGGGGGAGCGCAGGAGATCGTCACGAGCCTCGGCGTTGCGCTCGGCGTAACGGTGCTGAAGATCGGTCTCTTCATCGCGCTGATGCTGGTCGGAGGCACGCGGCTCGTCCCGTGGCTGCTCGCGCAGGTGGCGCGCACCGGCTCACGCGAGCTCTTCACGCTCGCGGTGCTCGCCATCGCGCTCGGTATCGCCTACGGCTCCGCCGAGCTCTTCGACGTGTCGTTCGCGCTCGGTGCGTTTTTTGCCGGCGTCATGCTCGCCGAATCCGACTTCAGCCACCGGGCGGCCGCCGACTCGCTGCCCCTGCAGGAAGCGTTCGCCGTGCTGTTCTTCGTGTCCGTCGGCATGCTCTTCGATCCATCCATCGTCGTGCGCGAGCCGCTCGCGGTGGCCGCGGTGCTTCTGATCATCATGGTCGGCAAGTCCTTCGCGGCGTTCGGCATCGTGCTCGCGTTCGGTTATTCCGCGACCACGGCGCTCACGGTCTCGGCGAGCCTCGCGCAGATCGGGGAGTTCTCGTTCATTCTCGCCGGTCTCGGCGTCACGCTCGGGCTTCTGCCTGAGGAAGGCCGCGACCTCGTCCTCGCGGGCGCGCTGCTGTCGATCGCGCTGAATCCCTTCGTGTTCGCGACCATCCAGCCCGTCAGTCGCTGGCTGCAGGCACGGCCGCGGCTGCTCGCACGGCTGGAACGCAGCGTCGCGCGCCCGGGCGTGCTTGCTTCGGCAGGCATCGGCAGGCACCTCAAGGATCATGCCGTCATCGTCGGATACGGCCGGGTTGGCAGCGTGATCGGCGAGACGCTGGAGCAGCACGGCATTCCGTTCGTCGTGATCGAGCAGGACCGCGCCCTGGTCGAAAGTCTGTACGCGCGCGACGTGCGAGCTGTTTACGGTGATGCAACGGCCCCCGAGATTCTGGATGCCGCGCGCATCGACACCGCGAAACTGATCGTGATCGCCGTGCCCGACGGCGTGCAGGCGCTGCGCACGCTCGAGGTCGCGAGGCGCCGGAACCCTGGAATCGAGACGGCCGTGCGCACGCACAGCGTAAGCGTGCTCGGCGAGCTCGAGCGCCGCGGCGTCGGCAAGGCGGTCATGGCCGAACGCGAGCTCGCGTCGAGCCTCAAGAGCTACGCGCTGAGGGTGTTCGGCCGCGGTGGGGAGGCGACCTGAGCTACTTTCCCGCCGACGCGAGCAAGACCGCCTCGATGGTTTCCTTGAAGCTCTGATAGGGCTGAGCACCCCGGATCACCCGCAATACCTGCACGCTCGGTTTATTCGGCTCCGTTGTCCCGACGAAAAAGGTGGGCGATCCGCTGACGCCCGCTAGGCCGCCGTCGGCGACGTCCGTTCGGATTGCCGTCGCGTATTTTCCGGTCGCGAGGCAATGCACGAAATCGGACACATTCAGCCCCAGCGCCTTCGCGTCATCCGACAGGTCGTTCGAACGCCCGATCTCTCGACTACCCAGAAGCCGGGCGCGCATGTCCCAGAATTTCCCTTGTTCGCCGGCACAGCGAGCCGCCTCGTGCTTCTTGAACGAATCCGGGTGGATGGATTCGATGGGATAGTCCCGCACGACGTACTTGACCTTTCCCGTCTGGATGTAGTCGCGCTCGATCTGCGGCAGCGTCTGCTGCACGTGGCGCGCGCAAAACGGGCAGTCGTAGTCGTAGAACTCGATCAGCGTAAGCGCCGCATCCTTCCTTCCCAGGAAGGGCGATCCTTCAACGGTGACGCCGATGTTCCGTACTTCGGACCGCGGCGAACCCTGCCTCGCTTCGAGGAGTGCTCTCAGCTCCTTGACCTCTTCGCGGATCGCCGCCTGGCCCTCTCTGAGCGCGTCAATCTCCTTCTTCAGGAGCTCGACATCCTCGCCGGCGCCTGCGTGGGCGGGAGTAACCCACAGGGTCACCTGTATCAGGATGAGGAAGAGCAGCCCTGCTCTGGCAGTCATAAATCAGCGGCTGACGGTGCGCGAGACGTTCTTGACGAATGCGAGCGCGTGCTCCTGGATGGAGCCGTCTTCCGAACGAAAGCGGTGGTAGGCAGCGCAGGAGAGTTTCGTCGTGGTCGCGCTCACGCGCGCCTTGCCGTGTTCGAGCGGCGGAACGTCCTGGACCACTACGAGATTGTCGCCTCGGGGTACGGTGGAGGTTGCGAACGTGACGCTGCCACCAGAAGGTACCTCGGCTGAGGCCAGCGCGCCCGCTGGGTTGTCCTCCGCGTCGAACAGCTCGAGCGCCACGCTGGCTCGCGTGCGGTCATGATTGGTACACGTGACGACCGTATCGGAATGACCGGACCGGAAGTACACCGGTCCCATGCGATAGACAACCTGGCTCGGCACTCCACTGAGCGTCGCCGGTGGGCTGTCGATGAGGCCGGCAGAAGAGTACTGACTCAGGAGGATGCCCAAGCCGGCGAACACGATGGTCTGTCGCATGATCATTGTGATCCCATCAGGGAGGGGGTGCCACGCTGAGGCTGAAGCTTCCGCTCGCTCCGTCGTACCCGTCGACAAAGATGAAGTACGTCTGCCCCGCCGTGACTGTCGGTCGCAGGCGCGATCCCCGATTACTGGAACCGCCGGCAGGGCAGCCGGGCGTGTCGTCATTGCACGCGAGCTGGCTCCCCGTGCACGTGCCGCTGCGCAGGTAGAGCACCGAATCGTACGTTGTACTCGATCCACAGGTCTGGATGGTCGCCCTGCCCGATCTGGCCGGCGTCCACTGGAAGACCTTCTCAGGCGACCCCCCGGTGCGGCCGCAGCTGCCGCTCTGTGTGCTCGCCCCAATCGTCGTACCGGTAAAGACGCCTCCGGCCGGCGGGATGACGGTGGCACTGCCGCAGGCGTCGCCTGGGATCGTCACCGCCACGGAGACGACATTGTTGCTGTCGCTCAGCTCTGCGATGCGGCCGAAAGGATCTATGGTGACCCGCAACTGGTATTGAGCCGGTGGAACACCCGTGACGTCCAGGTACTGGCAGCCCAGATCGGAGCCATACACATCCGCGCACCCTGCACTGATTCCCTGGAACGAGCAGGTGTATCGGGGATTCGCGCACACGCTGTCCAGAAGGCAAAAACCCTGTTTGTGCCCGACGATGACGGACTGGCCGTTGGCATCGAGCAATTCGTAGCGGGCGTAGTTGCCGTAGTGCGGATGGTTGTGCCCGGAAGAAGGGCTGCACATGAAGTTGGGGTTGCCACAGGCAGCAAGCGGATTGGATGCGCAGTCCGGGCATTCCGGGTCCCCCAGGGTCAGGTCTGCGTTGCCTACGTTGTTGGCGCGAACGCCGAAGCGCAGCAGATCCACGCCGGAAGTCCTCTCCGCACAGCCCTCGGCAACGTCCCCGGGTGCCACCGTCGCGTTTCCCTGGATGAACCAGTCGGTGATCGTCGGTGTCATGTCCGGGAGTCCCGACGGAGGGGCCGCGCAAGTACACGCGGCGGCGCACTGACCACTGGCGCATCGGCTTGCGTCTGCGCCGTCACACTCCTCGCCACCCTCGCGAACCCCGTTCCCACAGGTCGACGGGGCCTCCACGGTGAGGGCGTACGCCCCACTTCTGCCGCTGTAGCCATCGACCACGATGAAATAGGTCTGGCCGGCGGTCACGGTTGGCCTGATCCGTGATCCCTGAAATGAGGAGCCGCTGATGGCGCACGCATCGTCGTTGCACGAGAGCTGCGATCCGGAGCAGCTGCCGCTTCGCAGGTAGACGACCGTGTCGTAGCGTGTACCCAGTCCGCAGGTGCTGATCGTCGTCACGCCGGACGATGCGGGAATCCACTGATAGACCCGCTCGGGGGAGGATCCGCTGCTGCCACAAGTGCCCGTGAGAGTATTTGAGCCGCTCGTCGTTCCGAAAAACGTGCCGCCCTGGGGAGGAATGGTGGCGACGGCCGCGCAAGCGCTGCACGTTGGACCCCGATCGCCGCCCACGCACATGCCCGCATTGCAGACATCGTTCGTCGTGCACGTGTTTCCGTCCGAGCAGGGAGAACTGTTATGCGAGTACACGCACCCCAACGTCGGGTCGCATAGATCGTCCGTGCAGGAATTGCCGTCGTCACAGCCGTCGGGACAGTTGGACTGCGCGTGAACAGACGCGCAGAACCAGAGCGACACGAGCACAGCGGAAATGCGGCCAGCGACGACGCGATGGCTTATCGACAGGGCGTCTCTTTGCGCTGTTTTCTTCTGGCCTGTCGCGGACACGGCGTGAGTGCCCCCAATCGATGCGAACGGCCGTTTGCAGCAAGAACTGTTCCGCGATCGACACGCGCGTGCGCGGACCAAGCTGCCGGGATCGGATTCGAAGCGCGTCTCAAAAGTGAGATCGCAAACGAGATCGAGCGCGCCGACCTGCCCTCACACCTTCGCAAGCGCCTGTTCGAGATCGGCGATCAGATCGTCCGGATCCTCGATCCCGACCGACAGCCGGATCATCGCGTCCGTCACGCCGAGCCGATCGCGTGTGGCTTTCGGAACGCCAGAGTGAGTGGTCGAAGCGGGATGCGAGATCAGCGATTCCGTTCCGCCGAGGCTCACCGCGAGTTTGATGACCTGCAGTGCATCGAGCATCCGGAACGCCTCGGCCTCTCCGCCCTTGACGATGAACGCGAACGTGGAACCCGCGCTCTCGCTCTGCCGCTTGAAGACCGCGTGCCGCGGATCGCTTTCGGCGAGCAGGCCGAGATAGTTGACCGATGTGACCTTCGGATGCGCAGCGAGAAACCGCGCGACCTTCTCGGCGTTGTCCGCGGCGCGCCGCATGCGCAGCGCGAGCGTTTCCATCGAGCGCATGATCATCCACGCGGAATTCGCATCGAGCTGCGTGCCGAGGGCGCTGCGCAACTGCCTCACGGGCTGCACGAGCGACTTCGCGCCGACGATGCCGCCTGCCACGAGGTCCGAATGCCCGCCGACGTACTTCGTGAGCGAATACATCACGATGTCGGCGCCGTGCTCGAGCGGCCGCTGAAACACGGGTCCGAGGTAGGTGTTGTCCACCGTCACGGGCGGCCGATGCCCACCCTGTCGTTTGCCGATGAGGTCCGAGGCCTCGCGCCAGAGCCTGAGGTCTACGAGGCTGCTGGTGGGATTGGCCGGCGTTTCCGTCACGATGAGCGCCACGCGTCCGCCTTTTTCTTTCGCGAGTGCCAAGGCTCGCTCGCTCGCATCCATCACCGCCTTTCTGTCGCACGCGTCGCTTACGCCGACGTTGCGGATGCCATAGTTCGGCAACTGCTTCTCGATGAGCGTTTCCGTGCCGCCGTAGAGCGGCTCGCTCATGAGCAGGACGTCGTTCGGGCGCAGGTACGCCCACAGCGTCGTCGAGATGGCCGACATGCCGCTGGAGAACACGACGCCGGTCTCGCCGCCTTCCCACAGCGCAAGCCGGTCTTCGAGCACCTCGAGATTCGGATTGTTGAAGCGCGAGTACACGAGACCGGCCGGCTGCCCGGCCGGCGGCTCGCGCCGACCCGAGGTGTAGTCGAAGAAGTCCTTGCCGTCCTGCGCACTCTTGAAGACGAATGTGGATGTGAGGAACACGGGGGGCTTGAGCGCACCCTCCGACAGGGCGGGGTCGTAGCCGTAGCCCATCATCTGCGTTTCCGGCTTCAGCACGCGCTGCCCGACACGGCGCTTGTGATAGCTCTCGTAGCTCATGGAAATCTCCGCGCCCGCGTGAACACGGGCCTCATGGGTGCCTATCGTCTCAGATTTCGCTAGGTTGGAAGTCGGCCATGCCTGGGAGCGACCAAAGCCAGTTTCGCCTGCTCCTCGAGCGGCGGTTCCTGCCGTTCTTCGGCGCTCAGGCGCTCGGCGCGTTCAACGACAATCTCTACAAGAACGTGCTCGTGATCCTCGCCACGTACCAGATCGGCAACCTCACGCATCGCAGGCCAGCTCGCGGATCGCCGATGGCCGTATCGGTGGCCGGATTCATCGTGAGTCTGGCCATCCCAAGGCTTTCGCCTGTCGCTCCCGGCCTGCGGATCGACTGGAATCCTTTCACCTCCACGTGGGCCAACATCAGGGTCGCCGCCGAATCCCGGACGATCCTCC
>JBQTHP010000101.1:0-34814 GCA_052389755.1 Gammaproteobacteria bacterium | reverse complement strand
CCCGCGTACGAGACGACAATCGCCCGACAGCGCGCGCAGAACATTCACCTGAGCGAGGGCCGCTCGCTGGAGGAGTTCGTGGCGCTCCGCGAGGCGAGGGACGCCGTGCTCGCACCGCCCGCGCTCATGGAGCCGGCCGTCCGATTCAATCTCGAGCAGAAAACCGAGTGAGTGCACCGAAGCGCACCGCGGTCAACGCCAGCGGTAGTCCGAGCAGGCCACCGCCCCACATCAGCGTGGCCATCCCTACGAGCGGCTCGAGCACGCCGAGCAGTGCGAGCACCAGCATGTTCGCGCCGGTCTGAAAAACTTTGAGGACCGTGAATACCGCGGCCTCGCCGGGACCGTCGGGCCCTGCGTCATCGGCAATGCGGCTGGCCCATATCGATAAAGGCACCGAGCACATCGCGAAGAGCGGACCGAAAAGCGCGTAAGCGACGATCGCGACGGTAAGCGAATCGCTCAGACCCATCGCCAACGCCGCCATGCTGCATGCGAGCCAGGCGAGTCCGAGAACGGTGGGCGGACGCAGCCGGTCCACCAGCCAACCGCTCGCCAGAATCACGAACAGGTTGCCAATCGCAATAGCGGAGCACAGCGCGCCGAAGGCGGGCTCGCTCAAGTGCAGTTCCCTGGTGAAGCGCAGTGCGGCGAACGCGCCGACTGCCGCGACCGCGATACCAAAACCGCGCGAGAGGGCGATGAAGACGAGCAGCGGACGCTGCGTGAGGCAGCGGCGATAGGCGGCCAGCATCTGCGGCATCGATTTCGGCGCGCCGGAAGTCCCCGGTTCAGGATAGAAAAGAATCACGAGCCCGGCGACGCCCAGCACCAGCGCCGCAGCCGCGATCACCGGCGTGTAGGCGCCGAACGCATGCGCGGCGAACGTGCCGGCGATGGGCGCCGCAATCGCCGCGCCCGCGCCCGCCGCACGATAGATCGCGTTCGCCAGACTGCGCCGCTGCGATGACACGCGCTGCGTCAGCGTGTTGAAGTTGACGTACGTGATGCTGAGGAACGCGCCGAAGATCGGCATCAGCCAGATCGCGGGCACACCCGCAGTCATGCCCGCCAGCGCGAGGCCGGCGCTGGCGAGCGCGAGCGCGCTCATCCGTCGGGAGCCTACGCGCTCGGTGACCATGCCGAGCGCGAGGACGCTGAAGAACGCGCCGAGCTCGCTCGCCGACCGCAGGAACGCCCAGCCAGCGTTGTCGAGTCCGAGGTCGCGCGTCGCCCATAGCGGGCCGATAACGGTGAAGCCGGATTCGACGAGAATGAACAGCGCCGTGCTCGTAGCGAGCACGGCCATGCGCTGGCGCGCAGGAGCTCCGCTCTTCAACTACAGCACAGCGCCTTTGCCGCGCAGCTGCTCCAGCTCCTGTGGCGAGCATCCGTCCCCCGATAGCACGGCATCCGAGTGCTGACCGAACGTCGGCGCGGCGAAGGGCGCCGGCCCGGGCGTGCGTTCGAACTTTATCGGCCGCGTCACGCCGCGGTATCGCCCGACGAGAGGGTGCTCCATCGTCGTGACCATCTCCTCGGCGAGCACCTGCGCGTTGTCGAACACATCTTCGACGGATCGCACTGCCGCGCACGGCACGTCATCGCCCAGATACGCCTCCCATTCGAGCGCAGTGCGCGCATGCAGAGCCTCGTGCAATCGCGGCACGATCTCCGATGCGTGCTGTGCGCGCTTGCGCACCGTGTCGTAGCGCCCGTTGGCGGCGAGCTCGGGAAGATTCACCTTATGGCAAAGCGTCTTCCAGAAACGCTCCGTGTTCGCGGAGATATAGATGTGTCCGTCGCGAGTCGGGTGAATGCCCGTGATGCCGCCGGAGCGAAAGTCGCGCCCGATATCCCGCGGCTCTCCCTCGGCCCAGACCAGGCGCGCCGACTGCATCGTCAACGCGCTGCGCAGAAGCGATACGCCGACGAACTGTCCCAGGCCGCTGCGTTCGCGTTCGTACAAGGCCGATGCGACGCCGCTGGCGACCAACGCGGCGGCGTAGTAATCGACCACCGAGCCGTAGATGATTTCGGGTGCTCCACCGCGCTTGCCCTGCAGAGTGCACATGCCGGTCATGCTCTGAAGCACCTGGTCGTAGCCGGCCCTGTCTTTCATCGGGCCGACCTCGCCATAACCGGTGACCGCGCAATAGATCAGCCGCGGGTTGATCAGGTTCAACGACTCGTAGTCGATACTCAGGCGCCTGGGCACGCTCGGCCGGAAGTTGTGCACGAGCACGTCGGCGGTGCGCACCAATCGCAGCAGGGCCGCGAGGCCCGCGGGCTTCTTCAGGTCGAGCGCGAGACCGAGCTTGCTGCGATTCACACCGATGAACGCGCGGCTCTCGGCCTGCAGCGTCGACGGATACTGGCGCAGATTGTCGCCGTCCGGCGGCTCGATCTTGATGACCTCGGCGCCCTGGTCCGCGAGCAACGTGCAGCCGTAGGGGCCGGCGATGTACGCACTCAGGTCGAGCACGCGCACGCCGCTCAGTGGACCCGGCGGACCTGAGCGAATGGGCAGTTTCTTCGTCACTGGATCAAAGTCTCGCCGACCGCAGTGCAAAGAAGAAGACGGGTTGCCTATGCTCAAACATCACAAATTCTCACTTTCACGCCGCGGCCACCTGCATCCACGTGAGACGCCAGGCGCCGTCTTTTCGGCCTCCGGCCTCGTAGTAGGGGAGAAAGACGAGCGGGGCGCGATAGCCGAGGCTCAAGCGGATCGCCGGGCCTTCGTAGCCCGTCGGCGTATCGATGACTTCGAGCAGCGATGCGTCACGGCGGTGGGGAATGCGGATCGTTTCGTCGCTCTTGAATCCGTCGATCAGACCCGTGGCGTAGACCAGGGGACCGCGCGTAATCGCCACGTAGCCATACCGCATGACCTCCTGGTTGATCGGCACGCCGTCCGGAGCCCTCGACTCCTGCACGCTGCGGCTCACCTTCTCGTGCAACATCGGCGACATCGGAAATCGCAGCGTGATCTCATCATTCTTCTGCCAGTTGTGTTCCAGAGCGACGAACGTGCCGGGCGCAGCCGTTTGTGACGAATCGACTCCGTTCACCTTGATCGTTGCGTGACTTGCCCAGGACGGAATTCGTACGCGAATCGAAAACCGCAACGCCCGCTCCGGATCGACGAGAATTCTGATGTCGCCGTCGAAAGGGTACCGGGTCACCTGCTGCAGTCTTAGGGTTCCAGCTTGCGGTGTCGTGACAGTGGCCTCACTCGGGCCATACAAATTGACCGCTATGTCCTTTTCCCCGATCACGCTGTAGGCAATCGAGGGCAGCTCCTCGAGCGCCATCGCGCCGCTCGACTTGCAGCAGCGCCAGTACGTCGTATGGACGCGCTTGCCGTTAGGGGAGGAGTAGTAGCACCAGTCCTCCCCGTTCGGAGCCTGCGCGCCGAGCAGGTCGTTGTAGGCCGATCGCTCGATTTCCTCTGCGTACTTCGCATCGCCGGTGATGCCCAGCAACTCGCGATTCAATTGAATCCAGGAAAAAGTCGCGCACGTTTCGACGTAGCCGTGGGGACTGAACACACCGCTGTGATTGAACACTTCGCGCGATCGCTGTCCGACGCCGCCCCATGGGCCGCCGCCGAGCGTCAGATGGAATTCGCGGATGCTTTCCCACACGTTCTGAACTGCGCTCAGATATCGGACGTCGCCCGTCGCCCTGTGAAGCTTCGCGAGGCCGACGAGGTTCCAGCAGAGCTGATACGACTTGCCCGTGGAGATCTCCGCGGCGTCGGTTCCCGCCATCGCCCGCGACAGCAGCGCGAGCTCGGCGCGGCGATTGGCCTGATGCAGAATCACCTGCGCCAGATCCAGGTACTTCTTCTCGCGCGTGGTGACGTAAAGCTCGACGGCAGGATCGAGCAGCACGGTGGCGGACATGCCGTGGTGGTTGCCCAGCTCGGTGATGTCGATGCCGCCCTCGGTCAGCGTGCGCCAGCACAGATCGGCGATCTTCCGCGCGGTTTCGACGTACTTCGGGGACGGGGAGTGCCTGTTGACCTCGAGCATTCCGAGAATCACATAGCTGTGGGTCCAGATGTCCCACGTGCGTTTGCCTGGTGCGCCATCCCACGTGCGCTCGCCCGGTGGCTGCTTCCGCATGAAGCGCCGTTCCGGCGCATACGTGCCGAGGTAGCCGTCCGGCTGCTGCGCGTCGACCAGGTAGTCCGCGACGCGGCGAACTCTCGCGGCGAGTGCCGCGTCGCCCGTGCGAGTAGCTGCCTTGGCGGCCGCGTAGAGCCACTTGCCGGCGTGCTCGCCATACCAATCGCCTTCATGGTTGTGTTTCACATGCTCGGGACTGAACAGCGCGATCGGCGGGCTTGTCTCGTCCGTAATGAAATGCATCAGCCGCCCCGCATGGTTGGCGGCCAGGGCGTTGCCGAGCAGACCGCTCAATTGCACCTGATCGGGCGGAAGAAAATTCGTGGGCTGATTCATCGTGCTGCCGGAGAGGGTTGAGTCAGATATCGCGCAACAGTGTCGATTCCTTCCGGGCTCAGGCCCGCCGCGTGCGGACGCATCGCGCCACGAGTAAGCACGTCGACTACATAAGCATGCGAGCGCGACGCGATCAGCTCTCGCGGCGGAATTCGACCCTCGGGACGATCGTGACATGCCGCGCATCGCTGCACGTAGATGGCCTCTGCATCACGGTAGATCGACGCGGTGTCGCTCGACGGACGCGAACGCAGGCCGAAGGCCTGAATACGATCGGTGCCTGCGAATACCGTTCCTCGAGCGACGGCGGGTTCGTTGTATTTTCCGCTCGTATGCAGCTCGCCGGGCTTGCTCTTCCACAGCACTTCGAAGCTGAGTGCATCGAGTGCGTACAGGATCGGCCGAGGAGCATTGGCACCCGTCAAACTCGAGGTGCGGTCGGCATTCATATCCAGCACCCACACGATGGCATGGCTCGGGCCATTGCTCGTAACGACCGGCGAGCCGGGATTGGCGAACACGAGAGTCTGCTCGAGCTGGTCCACACGCAGATACGCGGGCTTTCCGGCCACCGTAACCACCCGCAGGCGCGCCAGCGACGGCGGGACGCTGTGGGGCGACGCGGGCTCCTTTTTCGTGCTGCCGCTGACGAACACGTACACCGCATCCGGTGAATTTCGGAACCAGGCTGGAACGGACCGGCTCCGGCCCAGGTTCATGGCGCCATCCTTCTCGGAATACGGACCGAAGACATTGAGCGGTCCACGCCTGCCGAACTGAGGTTGATCCTGCAGCGCGAGCAGCGACGCATCGCTCGCGGAGTCGGTGCTGCAGGGCTGCCGCCGATCCAGGCGCCCGGGCATGCGAGCGCGATCGAGCAGATACACGTTGCCCTGCTTGCCGCCGACAACCATCAGATTGGTCGTCGTGGTCGTCGCAGGGTCGAGATCCGGAAGGAGGGCTACGCCACCGGAGCCGAGGTCCACGTCCATGTTGGCGGTTTCGCAGTAGTTGAACGGTGTGTAGGTTCCGCGCAGAACGAAGCCCTCAGGTGCCACGGACAACTTCAAGACCGACTGCGTCCAGTCGTGCGGTTGATCGACCAATGCGGAAAAACCCGTTCCGGTCGCAACATATACGTGGCCCTGCGCATCGACAGCCGGCCCGCCTGCTCCCCAGATACCTCCGCTGGTGCGGTGGGGATTGGCCACTGTGGCGAACGCGCTCGCCACGCGGGCCTTCGAAGTATCGACGGCGACGATCCACCCGGTGGCGCTCTCACCGAAAGTGACGTAGAGCAGTGTCCCGTCCGGACTCAGGTTCAGAGCGCCGCGCTGCACGCGGTAATCGAAGCGTCGCGACGGGGCAGCACGAGTTCCCGCATTCCTGTTGACGCCGGGAGCGTTGAACGTAGCCTCGTCGAGGCGCACGGGCCACCCGGGAAGAGAGCGACCGCTCGTGATGTCGAGGACATGCGCCTGCCAGCGTTCCTTCGGTGCGCAGCTCGTGACATACAAACGCTGTCTGGCGATGTCGATGACCGGGGTACTGAGAATCCCGGTGTTCACTCCGTCGAGGGGAACGGGCTCGAGTTTGCACGGCGGGCCGAGGTACGTGCGCCACAGGATGGTTCCGGGCGCGACGTCACCCATGTTGAACGCGTTGACGGCGTACACGAACCCGTTGCTGGTGGCGGCAAAGATTACCGGGAACAGACCGCCCGCATGCGGGCCAGCCGATAACTTCACCTCATCCACGTACAGGGGCGACGCGTACAGACGAGGCGGCAACCCGTCGACTTCATCGAACGGCGGCGATTCCCATATGAGGCCGAACACGGGCTCCGCAACGTTCACCGGCGTCAGAATGGTCTCGAGCGAGTTCCAGCCGCTGCGCTCGCGATCGCGATGAAAGGTCAGGGTGTCCAAGGTTGCGGCGATGGTGAGCGGTCTTGCAATCGGCAGACCAGATCGCACCCCATCCTTCGGCACGTCGATGCCGGCGGTCCAGAAGATCGCGTTGAGCAGCATCTTTCGTACTGCCGGCTCATCGAGCGCCGCCAGGTAGTGCGCACCGCTGAATCCGAAGGAACGGCCACCGCCATCGCGCTCGTAAACCCACGCGACGGTGCTGATCCGCGGCTCGCCGATGACGACAGGCTGGTTGCTGCGGTACTGCACGTGCAGCCTGCCCTTGAGTATCGGCGTGATCGCGCGGGCTTCGCTGAAACGAAGAGTCGGGTAGAACTCGTCGAAATAGGTGAACGCTTGCACGCCGCGGCTGACGGGATGGGCGGGTGCAGCAGGCGTGAACGCCACCATCTCGTCGGTTCGATCGAACATGCCGTAGCGAGCGCCGCCGAGCCAGCGCGGCAAGCCGATGCTCTCGTCGTCCTCCGGCACCGTCGATGCCTGATGCAAGGCCACGAACCCTGCTCCCTGATGCATCGATGCCTCGAATCCAGCGCGGCGCGTGCCATCGAGCAACGGGTGACGCCCCAGGCCATCGAAGTAACAGACGATCGTAGAAGCACCTTCGAGAGCCGCGGGATCTGCTGGCCACCCATCCGGGTAGGCCGCGACGATCAGGCTATCGATTGCTTGCGCGTCGGGCGAGGAATCGAGAAACGCCGCGAGCAGGCGAACGCCGTTCGGATAATCGTGTCGGGCAGGTCCCTCGCTCTTCGGACCGCCGATGAGAACGATCTTCTTCGGCGCATCTGCGCCGCGTGCCGTGCCCCAGCACAGAGACGCGCACGCAAGAAACAAGGCGAGGGCACGTCTCATCGAGTCCGCTTAGAGAGCATCGACGACACAGCGAAATCCGATGCCGCCGGAGCGATCCTTCGACGGTGCCATCAGCAGATACTTCCCGTGCTGGTCGAGCTGATACGCCTGCGGGAAATACCAGTGCGAGGTCTGTGGCTGGTACGCGCTGCCGCCGCGCACCGCCGCGGCCCGCGTGTGCTCATCGAGGAACTCGTCGGTCCATTGCCACACGTTGCCGACGAGATCCATGACGCCGAAGGGGCTCGCGCCCTGCGGATGTGCGTCGACGTCCGCGGGCGGCGGCATCTCGCGCGCCTTGCTCTGCGGCGGCATGTTCGCGACGTTCCAGTCGTTGCCCCACGGATAGAGACGCCCGTCGCTGCCCTGTGCGGCGTACTGCCACTCCCACTCGCGCGGCAGACGCCTGCCGGCCCACGCGGCATACGCGCGCGCATCCTCGATGGAAACCCAGGTGACCGGCTTCCTCTCCCAACCCTTGCGCGGCGCGCCGTCTTTCCAGTCGCGCACGAAGTTGTGGTCGTCCTTCGGGCGATAGCCGGTCGCGTCGACGAATGTCTTGTACTCGGCGTTGGTCACCGGGTACTTGTCGATGTGGAACGGCTGCATCTTCATGCGGTGCAGATGGCTGCGCCGCGCGGAAACTTCCCATGGGTACTGTAAGTCGAGTCCCTTCCACGTGTATCCCTCGATCTCGATACCGGTGACCTTGAAGTCGAACTCGCCCGCGGGGATCGTGATCATTCCGGGCGGTGCGCTGGCGGCCGGCTTCGTCGGCGCAATCTCCACCATCGCCTGCGGCAGCGCCTGCCACACATTGGAAAGCGTCTGCAACGGAACCTTGTTGAGCTGTTTCATCTGCTTCAGGAACTGATCGAGACCGTCGATCCTCGCACCGCGTTCCACGCCGAGCACCGCGCCATACCCGCGCGTCTCGAGCGGCATCGAGATGAACGCCTGCCCCTCGACGATGCGCGGCTCGAGCTTCTCGCCGTTCCAGAGATCGAAGTACGTGCGACCGTCGCGATGCGGCACGAGGAGCTGCTCGCCCGTCATGTCGTATTCATTGCGGTTCACGAGAGTCCACAGCGTCGAATCGCCGCCCGGAAACTTGCTGGCGAACACGCCCTGCTGGAGCGCAGTGGCGTACGGCTGCCAATCGAGGCTCACGAAAGCTTCCGAGAACCTGCGTTGCAACGTTGCGAGGCGGCGGAGCGCTTCCGCGTCCCTCGGCGTGAACTGATTCCACACGCCCCACACGTTCTCCCAGCTCACGTAGCCGATGCCGTTGAAGAACATGTAGTGGAAGTCGTCGGTGCGATCGCGCGCCCAGCGATTCTCGATGTTGATGAGGTGGCGCGGCTCGATCCACTTGAGCTTGCTGACGGCGGGGATGATCTCGGTGGACGCCTTGCCCCAGCTCTGGTTGTTCCACATCAACTGTTCGTCGGCGTATGGGACGGACTCGGGCTGGAAGACGACCGGATGACCGGTCGCATCCGATGCAACCCGGAACGCGCGCGGTACACCGTTGTACGTGTCGCCATTGACACCGTCCGCGCCGACTTTCGCCGCGAGCCGCGCGACCGCTTCCCAGTCGGGAACGCCCTCACCCCTGGTGCCGTTGTCCCATGCCATGGTCGGCAGAAACACTTTCACGCCGCGGCGATGAAAATCCGCGATCGCCCCCTTCAGCCCTTCGAGCCCGCCCGGCAAATCGCTGGCGAGCGCGGTCTGGTTGCGATCGTCTACGCCGATGTTGGTGTACACGTACCAGATCAGCACGCTGTCGATGCCCCCGTAGCGCTTCTCGAGATCGTCGAGGTACCTGTCGACGGTGTACTTGCGCGCCACCGGATCGTAGAAATAGCGATCCTCCACCATCATCTGCGTGTGCACGAAGTTGCGCTGCGTCCACAGGAATTCCTTGCGGCGGTACTCCGCATCGTCGTAGCCCATGCGAATCAGATGCTCGTGGCGCCAGGCTTTCATCTCGGCGAGCCACGTCTCGACGCTGCCGTTCACGTCGATGCGCCATTGGCCGATGTTCGCCATCGGCCAGCCCGGCGCCTTGCCCGGCGTGGGCAGATGAGCGCCGACCGTGTGGGGCAGGGCGTATTCGCCGATCTGGGAAACGGGAGCGCGTTGCGGCTTCTTCGTCATCGGTTCTGGGCAGTGTCAGGATGGTTTCGCAGAAAGGATTGCAGCTCCTCGTATGTCGGGATGCTCGACTGTGCGCCCAGCCTGGTGCACGCCAGCGCGCCTGCCGCGTTTGCTTGCCGCAGCGCTCGCTGCATGTCGAGGTGCTTGCCGAGAGCCGCGACGAGGACGCCGCAAAACGTGTCTCCCGCGGCGGTCGTGTCGACTGCGGTGACGGCGAATCCGTCCTGCCTGATCCACTCGCTCCCGACGCGGGCGCGCAAGCCGCGGCTACCCAGCGTCACGACGACACACGGGACGTCGATGCGTTCTACGCACTGCTCGATGCTTCCCTGATGGTCCGCTACGGTGGCAAGCTCGCCCTTGTTGACGATGAGCACATCGACGAGGGACAGCAGCTCGGGCGACAGCGCGCGCGCCGGAGCTGCGTTGAGCACCACCTTCACGCCGCGAGATCGCGCGGCGCGCGCATACGCCGTGACGGCGTCGATAGGCGTTTCGAGCTGCAGCAATAGATGAGTGCACCCGTCCAGTGGCGGCAGGTGCGACTCGCGCAGGGATTTGTTGGCGCCCGGCGCCACCGTGATCGCGTTCTCCCCGTCATCGGATACGCAGATGAACGCGGTGCCGGTCGGTTGATCGCTCGCGCGCACGACATGCGTGCGAACCCCGGCCGCCTTCAACGAGGCCTCGATCGGCGCGGCGAACGCATCATCGCCGAGCGCGAGAAGCAGTTCCGTAATGCTGCCGCCGGCACGTGCGCAGGCGATCGCCTGGTTGGCGCCCTTGCCGCCGGGAAAGGTCCTGAATTCGCGTCCCAGCACGGTCTCGCCGGGCGCGGGGATGTGGGAGGCCCGAACCACGAAATCCAGATTGGCCGAGCCGGCCACGAGGATCATTCACTTCACCAACGACTGGTAGACGAGATTGAAGAAGTTGGCGCTGATCTTCGGCGGATCCCGCGGCAGACCCTGCGGAAGATGCTGCATCATCAGGATCGCGATCAGCTGCTCCTCACGGTCGATGGTGTAGTACGTCGAGGCCGCTCCCAACCAGCCGAACTGCCCGACCGAACCAAGTTGCCCGCGGCGCGCGACGTCGAGCACGACGTACCCTCCAAGACCAAAGCCTTCCGCGCCGCGGCGGTCATGAGTCGGCGGGTCGAGATGCGCGAGATGGTTCTGCATCATCAGTTCCACTGTTGAGCGGTCGAGAATGGCAACGCCGTCGAGCTCTCCACCGTTCAGCAACATCTGGCAAAAGCGAGCGTAGTCCGCGGCGGTGGAGTAGAGGCCGCCGGAACCGCCGGGGTACGCCTTAATCATATCGCCGGGGCGCTGAGCGGCATGGGCAGACGCGAGAATGAGCCTGCCGTTGCGATCAGTGGAAGTCATGTCGGCAATACGCCCCCGCTTCTCCGCGGGCACGCTGAAGCCCGTGTCCTCGAGCCGGAGTGGATCGAGAATCCCTTGCTGCACAAATGCATCGAAGGGCATTCCCGCGACGACCTCGATGAGCCGGCTGAGCGGTTCGATCGAGACGCCGTCGTAGTTGAAGCGCTCGCCGGGATCCACCGCGAGCGGCAGCCGGCCCAAACGCTCGCTGTAGGTCTTGAGGTCCGGAAGGCGGTCGAAATCGACGCGATTGAAGATCTTGACGACCTCATCCGCGGTATTTCCGCCCGCTGCGAAGCCGGCCGTGTGAGTGAGCAGGTGCCGAACGGTGATCGGACGCGCGGCCGGCCGCAGTTGGGGCGCATCCGCCGTGCCGCCGACGAACACCTGCATGTTCGCAAACTCCGGCAGGTACCGGCCGATCGGATCCTCGAGCGTGAACTTTCCCTCCTCCATCAGCGTGAGCACCGCCACCGAGGTCACGGTCTTCGTCATCGAGTAGATGCGGAAGATCGAGCTCGGATCCATCGGCGATGTCTTCGCGAGGTCGCGGTGGCCGAAGGCACGCCAGGCGACGATCTTTCCATTTCGCGCGACCAGCGTAACCGCACCAAGGTAATTGCCGGAGTCGGTCACGCCGCGCATGAACTGGTGCAATCGATCCAGACGCGCTTCGGAAAAACCCTCGGATGCAGGCTTGACGACCGGCAGTGCGGTGGCCTGACAGAGTGAAAGGCCGGACGCGCAAAGCAGGGAGGTGAAACGTTTCATCTGCCGACGTCAAAAAAATCCGACGTCAAAAAAATCAGCTGCTCCCCCGCGAGGGGAACAGCTGACATTGAACTCTGACAGCAGCTCTGACAGCAACCGAACGATCAGAAATTCATGGTGTAGGTCAGAGAGACGACTCTACCGCGGCCCGACCAGAAATTCCTGAATCCTACGACCTGCGACCAGCTGAGGATGTAGAACTTGTCGGTGACGTTCTCCACTCCCAGTGTCGCGATGCCGTTGGCGATCCGGTAGTTGCCACTCAGATCGAAAAGCGTGTAGCCGCTGGTGTGCTCTTCGCCGGGCCGCCCTTCGTTCAGATCCCGACCGAACAGCGTCGTTGAGCCGACGGTGAGATCGCCCCGGTCGTTGAATCTCCAGTGCACCGAGGTGCCGAACTTTTCGGGGTTCAAGTCGAGGACGCCCATCTCTCGGGTCAACGGGCCGGTGTTCGTAGTGCGGGTCAGACCTTCGATATGCGAGTACAGCGCGGTGACTTTTAGGGCGTCCGTCAGGCGCCACTCGCCCGTGAACTCGTAACCCTCGATTTCGACCGGCCTGCGCAGCATGATGAAGTCGTTCGACACCGGATCGATCGCGAGAGAAGCGCCGAAGTCCGAGTCGGACTCGTAGTACGAGCCGCCGAAGCTGCCGCGCCCGCCGCGCCAATTGAAACCGAACTCAGTGTTGTCCACGACGATCGCCTGGAGGTCGAGAATTCCCTCCACCGAGATCGGCGGATCGTTCGGACAACCGTCAGGCTGCGTACCCTCCGGACTGTCGTTCGAACACTGTACGTTGCGAAGCGGAATGCCGACGTTGGGTAGGGTGAAGCCCTTGGCGTATGAGCCGTACACCGACCAGCCGAGCGGGAGGCGCCAGATTGCGCCGAAGTTCGGGAGATCCTCCTCGTAGCTCAGCGTTCCACCGCTCACGGGCCGACGATCCCTGAACCAGGTCGTGACGTAGTCGTCGACCTGCAGCTCGCCGTCTTCGCGGCGCCAACCACCCGTCACGGTGACTGGTCCAATGTCGAGGGAAGCCTGCAGAAACGGCGCCGTGCTCGTGTACTCCATGGGAGGCACCCATACGCGGTCGGTCAGGGCGAGTCTCTGCTCGACCACGTCCTCGACGAGGTCGACACCCACGTTCAGCTCCAGGCCCTCGACCGCGAAGACATTCGGACGGACCCACGAAGTCCGCAAGCCCTTCTTCTTGGCGAAAATCTCCGATTGATCGATGAGAGTACCGAATGGTGCGATGAGCGGATCCTGCCGATCGTCGCCGCTCTCGGTCACGAATCGCATCGCCTGTTCGGCGTGATACGCCTGAACCGCTAGCGATCCGCCGAAGAGAGCATCGTTCGTGTATGACGCGGTCTCCTGATCGAAGTCGTTGAACTCCGTCAGCGCTCCAAGCGGCTGCCCTCGCTCCGAGGTATTGGTCGTGCCCGTGGCGCGATCGCCGTCCACGAGAAAGTAGTTTCCCTTCCCCGTGATGTTGAAACGACTGACCGAGACCTGAACGCGCTGCTGCTCGTCTGCGCCGAAGTTGGTCCCGAGCTTGACGAACAGGTTCTCCGCCTCCGAGTCCGCTACGGAACCGCTCGTGTTCAATCCGATCCTGCGGCTGTTGCCGTCGTAGGTCATGCCGCGATCGACGAAGGATGCGCCCACGAGCACATCGAAGCGCTCTGCCTTGTGAGCGAGGTTCGCACCGATCTTCCAGCCTTCGCTGTCGTCTTCGAACTGCGAGGTGAGCCTCGCCGTTACGTCGATCTCGGTGCCTTCGCGGGTCGGTGTCCGCGAGATGTAGTTGATGATGCCGCCTGCGGCGCCGATCCCTTCCGAGGCCGAAGGACCATTTATCACCTCGATGCGCTGGACGATTCCGAGGTCTGTAAACGTGCCGTTCCGGGTTCCTTCACGCAGCGGCGATCCTTGAGGGACGCCGTCGAACAGTCGCAGCGCGATGCGTCCGCGCAGGTTCTCACCCGTGTTGCTCATGGCCTGAGAAGCCTCCGAGTATCCCGGCACGATCCTCGCCAGCACGGCGGTCGCATCCACGGTGACGGCAGCCGTGTGTTGCAGGTCCTCCTCGGAAATCACCGTGACGGCCCCGGGGATCTTGTCCACGGCCTTCGGAACCCGGGTTCCGGTGACGATGACCTCGATGACCTCCTGCGTTGGCTCGCCAGTAGTCGTCTCGTCCGTCTGCTGGGCAAGAGCGGTGGTTGCGAGAAGGAGAGAGCCGATCGTCGCTGCGATGGGGCGGATCATTTTGATGTTGATGCCGGTTTTCATGGGTGTAGAGGTTTTCTGGGTTATCGGGCGAGTCCCCTCGAGACAAATTCTCACGCGACCCGTGAAAATTCGTCGGTTGCCAAGAGACTGTGCGATCTGCACGTCAAAAAAAACTACCCGGAAGTACTTTCAGACAGTACTTTTTATTTCTTGTGACGTTTTTCCAACACACAGTTCACGGCGGCACCGACATCGTTTTCTTCGCCTCTTCGAGAAACGCAGTCACCAGCCGGATGCGAACCGTGGTTCGGGACCAGACGACGCCGATCCGCCGGGGCTCGAACGGATGGGGCAGGGGCAGCCGGACGAGGTGCAATCCTTCGGGCCATGGCCTCGCCCAATCGGGCACGATTGACACGCCGAGGCCCCGATCGACCATGACGGCGATGGCGTTCAGCGCGTTGAGCTCGAAACGTTCGCGCGGCTTGATCCCGACGGCGCTCAGATATTGATCGGCCAGGCGGCCACCCCACTGGTTACGGTCGTAGCGGATCAGCGGCTGCGTCGCGAGCAGCTCATGGGGATCGCGGCCGGCCATGCTCTCCGGTGCGAGCACGACGAGCGGCTCTTCGCGCAGCAACTGCCAGCCGCAGGTCTTGTGAAGCTCGAACGGCGCCTGCAGCACGATCGCTGCATCGAGCTCGCCATCCTCCACGGCACGGTAGAGGTCGGCGGAATAGCCGGGCTGGATGAACACGCTGATCCGCGGAAATCGCGCGACGGTGCGCACGAGGATGTCGGGCAGCACGCCGCTCAGCGCGGTAGTTCCTGCCCCGAGGCGAAGCTCGCCGGCCGTGTCGTCGTCGCTGGCCACGGCGCGCAGATCCGCGACGCGGCGCAACAGCTCGCGCGCACGGTCGAGAACGCGGGCACCTGCTTCCGTCACGCTGACGGTCCGGCCCGCCCGGGCGATGAGCGGTGATCCGATCTCTCGCTCGAGCGTGTGGATCTGCTGCGCGACTGCCGCGGGAGTGATGCTGAGCTGCCGCGCGGCTGCAGCCATCGAACCGTTGTCGACGACCGATACGAACGTGGCTAGAAACTGGGTATCCATGGATCAGAATTCGTCATCGCTCAGGACGCGAGTGCCTGCGCCGGTGATTTGTCCTCGTAGATCGTGAGACCGGCGAGCGACCGTGCCGGCGGCGGGAAGAGCAGGCTGGCGAGATAGCCCACGACGATGCAGATGAGGATCGATATGGCGAGGTAGAAGTACGGATGGACCAGGTCCTTCGACCAGGCATACGTCGTCAATACGATCGCCGCCGCAATGCCGATCGCAATGCCCGGCGAGTTGGCACGCCGGGTGAACATCCCAAGAGTGTAGGCGCCGGCGAACCCGCCTCCCATCAAGCCGGCCAGCTCGATCGAGACATCGAACATCGAGTGAATGTCGTATCGCGAGAGGAGGAGAGCGCCACCGATTCCGATCACGCCTACCACGATGGTCATAGCTTCCGCGAAGAGAACGCTCGTCTTCGGGTTGGGCTTCTTGACGATCTTTTCGTAAAAGTCCACCGAGATCAGCGTGGCCACGCTGTTCATGATGCTCGATAGCGTCGACATCGAAGCGGCGAGAATCCCCGCAATGATCAGTCCGGTGATGCCGAGCGGCAATTCCGCGGCGATGAAGAGCGGGAACGTCGCGTCGATCGTCAGCAGCGGGTCCATTCTCTCCGGATGCTGCTTGTAGAAAACGTAGAGCGCTGTGCCGATCAAATAGAACATGAATCCGCCCGGGATCATGATGGCGGCGAACGTCCACACCGAGCGGCCGGCGTCCTTGGCCGACTTCGTCGAGAGCACCCGCTGCATCAGCACCTGGTCCTTCGGGAAGGTCAGGACGACGTCGAATAGAACGAGAAAGATGAAGCCCCAGACGGTCGCCTGCGTCAGATCGAAGCTCCAGTCGAACAGTTTCATCTTGTTCTCGACGGCCGCGGCGGCAAAGAACTCGCTCGCTCCGCCGTCGAGCTTCGAAACGATGAAGCCGATGGCAAAGAGCGCGCCACCGAACATCACGAACAACTGGACGAAGTCGGTCCAGATCACCGCTTTCATTCCGCCCAGGGCCGTATAGGCGATCGTGACCACACCCATGATCAAGATGCTCCAGGCGACATCGATGCCGGTAACGGTCGAGATCGCGAGCGAAGGCAGGAACAGCACGACGCTCAGGCGGCTCCCGATCTGCACGGCGATGCACAGCGCGCTCGCCAGCATTCGGATCGTGGGGTGAAAGCGTATCTCGAGATAGTGGAAGACCGACATGAGATCGAGCCGCCGCAGCAGCGGCACGATCCAGATCGCGACGAACACGAGCCCCGTGACGGCGACGAGGTTGTTGGTGAGGTACTGCCAGTTCGTCTCGAACGCCTTCGCCGGAATGGCGATGTAACTGATCGAGCTCGTGTTGGTGGCGTACAGGCTGACGCCGGCTGCCCAGAACGGGATGGCGCGGCTGCCGACGAAGAAATCGGCCGTCGACATCCGTTTCTCGCGCAGATAGAAGTAGAGGCCGATACCGGTCATGCCCGCCAGGTAGACGACGATCACGATCCAATCGAACGATCGCAGCACCAGCTTGTGCGACTCGAGCTCCACGAACGCAAAGTCGCCGCCGGCGCCGTCCGCACTCGGCCGTTCCCACAGAATCCCGCTTTTCCACGCTGCGCCCGAGCGGGCTCCCGCCGCGCCTGGTTCCGCGAGCGTTGCCCATGATCCCGTGATGGTGTGGAACGTGAGAAGACGCGGAATCGACTCGCTGCCGCCGTACGGATGAACCAGGTAGAGCACGTGCGCCTGCCCGATCGCCCGCGCCGTGCCCTCGACGATGGTGCCCGGCACGCGAGCTTTCTCTGCCCATGATGCACCGGCTTTCCATTGCAGCATCCGATCGCCGGTCTTGGCCTCGCCACGCAGCGTGACGTACAGGGCGCCGTTCTGAGCGGCCATCGAGGTGGGTTTGCCGTCCCGTCCCGGCCAGCCGGTGTGCGTGATCCACTGCGAACGAGCTGCCGACACATTGATCGCGAGCAGCTGCGGTACTCCGTCTGCGCGGATGCCGGAGATGAAGAGTGTGTCTCCCAGCAACGCACCTTCTGCATCGGCGAGCTCCACAGGCAGCGGCGACATGGCCTGCGAGGCCAGTTTGCCGGCCGTCAGCGACAGCTTCTCGATCTTCGAGACCGAACCAGCCCGTTCGGAACCGAGCAGGAGGAACGCGCGACGCCCGTCACCCGCCACCCCCACCACCTCGCCGTCGGGGCGCCAATCGCTGCGTGCCCACGTCTCGTGCGTCTCGTCGTAGACCCACGTGGAATTGGTCCCCAGCGCGAGAGGCCGATCGCCAACCGCGAGCACACGCGAGATAGAGTCGGCGCCGGGAAGGGGCGCCAACTCGCCCGTTCGGATCGATTCCGGAGTCGCGCCCTGCACGGAGGCAGCGGCCACGAGCGACGCGAACAAGAGCGCGGTCGCAAGCACGCCTATGACCGCTCGGTCGCGCCGCTTTCGTGCACGCGCTCGCCGGTGCGCTGACTGACGCGCACTCGCCAGGGATAGTTCTCCTCCGGCACGCCCTTGCAGGCCGGATTGCAGAAGTGCTGTGATAGCGCCAGCCGCCAGGTGTTCGAGGAGTTTGGTGTCGTCATGTGTGGCGTTCTGCTGTGGTGAAAGGTGACGCTGCCCGCTTCGATCGGGCAGACAACCACCTCTGCACCTTCCGGAATGTCGCAGACGAGCAGGTCGCTCGCCATCTCGGGCGGATTTCGGTGCTCGAGCAGACGCTTGTGTCCGCCGCGAACGAAATGCATGCAGCCATTCTCGAGCGCGACGGGATGGAACGCGGTCCAGCACGTGATGCCTCGATCCCACAGGGTCCGTCCCCAGTACCCTTCGTCCTGGTGCCACGGGGTCGGCGCGCCAATCCCCGGCGGCTTGCCGAGGAACTGCTCGTACCAGAACTCCATCTCCTGTCGCATGAGTACGGCTCCGAACCGAGCGGCCCAGGAGCGGAAGCGCGATTCCCGGAGCCACGGAAAGGCGTGGTCGACTCCGCTTTGAACGATGCGATAGGCGCGCTTGTCGAGCGGCTCGCCGCGCCGCCAGTCCCAGTCGTTGGCCTTGTCGCGCGGGAGCCGGATCATTTCGTGGCCCATCGCGAGAAGCGCCTCGCGCTCCTCTTCGTCGATCGCATCGCTCACGATGAGAAAGCCGTCTTCCTGGAATCGGAGCACGTCGTCCGTCGTCGGTGCGGGGTAATGCATGTCTCTTACGCTTTCGATGCCATGCGTCGACTGACAGCGACGATGGCCTCGGCGCGGCGGATGAAGGGGATGTCGATCATCCTGCCATCGACCGTGAAGGCGCCAACGCCTCGCGCATCGGCCTGGCGATATGCTTCGAGCACGCGCAACGCGAAGGCGACTTCTGCATCGCTGGGGCGAAACACTTCGTTGGCCAGAGCAATCTGACTGGGATGGATGCAGCTCTTGCCCCAGTAGCCGAGTCGGCGAGCCATTTCGGCCTCCGCTCGAAAACCCGCAGGGTCCTGCAGATCCGCAAATGCACCGTCGTACGCGAACACGCCCACAGCACCTGCGGCCATGCGTACGGCGAACATGACGGCGTGCACGCTGGCAGCGTCCCGCCTGTCGATGCCCAAAGGCTCGAACAGATCGCCGTAGCCGAGTTGCAAGCCGCTCACGCGCGCGTGTGCCGCGGCAATTTCCGCTGCGTTTCGCAAACCTTTGGGACTCTCGATGTTGGCGAGGATGCGAATCGGCTCGTTCACGCCATTGGCCGCTTCCGCCCGCTCGAGCACTGCAACCGCAGCGCGAATATCATCGGCGAACTCCGGCTTGGGCAAGTTCAGCAGTGCGAGGCCGGGCTGTGCGATCGCGAGCAGATCTGCCTCGAAGTGCGGAGTGCTCAGCGCGTTCACTCGAACGATGACGATCTTGTTGCTGGCGCGAATCTCGGCCGACTGCAGAAACTTGCCGACGAGCGCACGCGCCTCGGCCTTGCGGTTCCCGGCGACCGAGTCCTCGAGATCAATGGAGATCGCATCGGCGTCGCTCGCCAGCGCCTTGGCGAACAGCTCAGGACGGGAGCCTGGAACGAACAGCTTGCTACGCACGTTTACCGGTGCTTGGTATCACAACCCGGGCAATGTACCCGATCTGGACTCACCTCGTTCACGGGCGTGGCCGCATGCTCCACGTTGAAACTTTGCGCGACCGCGCGCACCCTATCGACTCGCTGATCCTCATCCGCATGCGATCGCCCAAAGGAAAGTGGTGTCTTCTGACCCTCGCCGTGCTGATCAATTTCGGCGGCGGGCCGATGACATGGGCACATCTTGGTGCGCAAACGCCCGGCTCGCAGACGATCCCGGAACAGTGCCCGGAACATCGCGACACCACGCAGGACGATAACGGACAAGCTCCGGGCGGCCACGGCAGCCTTCCCTGCTGCGGCGGGGGAGCCTGTGTCTGCGGCTGTCCTTCCTCGCCGCCGCTGCTGATTTCGATCCTGCCGGGTCGCTTCGAGTACACCGTCCCGCGAAATGAGGCGCGGTTTGCCGAGCCCACCTCGACGCTTCTCGACGACGCACTTCGACCTCCCATCGCCTGAACTCTCCACCCGGCCGCTTCTTTGAAGCAGCCCGGCCGCGCGCCGCGCCAGCGATGCGCCGGCGCGCTGAGTGTTTCTGCGTGAGGAGAGTATCCGATGGAAAGGCAGAGTTCTTACGAGCTCGTGATCGCCGGTCTGGCAGTTCTTGCGAGTGGCTGCGCGAGTGTCCCGCCCGCGAGAGGCACGGCTGAGATCGATGGATGGATTGCAGCCCGCGGTGGCCCGGTCCCCGCATGGCCACAAGGCGCGTCGGCGGATGAGAAGGAAGCTGCCCAGGTCGCCGCACTCATACGTGACCCACTCACCGTGGAGGGCGCAGTCGAGCTCGCATTTCTTCGAAATCCGGACATTCGAGAGTCCTATGCCGAGCTTGGCCTGGCACAGGCGGACGTACTGGAAGCGAGTCGGCTTGCAAACCCGACGTTCGGCTACGTCGACCTCGAGCCGCGGAACGGCGGGCGCAGTCAGATCACGCGCAGCATCTCGCTCAATTTTGCGGAGCTGTTGCTTCTGTCCGCGCGGGCGCGCGTTGCCGCGGGCGCTTTCGATAGCGCGCGCGAGCGCATCGCGTCAACGCTCCTTCAGCTTCAAGCGCAGGTCGAAATTGCCTGGTTTGAGTACGTGGGGGCGCTTCAGGCGGCCGAGATGCGCACGGCCGCCGCACAAGCCGCCGAGGCGTCGTCGGAATACGCTCAGCGGCTGCGGGATGCAGGCAACATTCCGCCGCGGGCGCTCGCACTCGAGCTCGCCGCGGCGAGCGAGGCGCAGATCGCCGCAGCCCGCTCGCGCGCGGAGGCCATCCGTGCGCGCGCCACCCTTGCCGGATTGCTCGGTGGTTCCTCACGCGAGGGATGGCGGGTTTCGACACGGCTGCCGGCGCCGCTCGCGGTGGACGACCCGCCTGCGGAGCTGATCGATCAGGCACTCACCGCACGGCTCGATGTGTCGGCCGCGCGTCGTGAGATCGCCGCACTGGAAGGCGCTGCGCGACTCACGCGTCGCTGGCGTTGGCTCGGCGAGGTCGAGGTCGGTTACGAGCGCGAGAGCGAGACCGACGGGACGCGCCTGCGTGGGCCATCGCTTGCTCTCGGGCTGCCGCTGTTCAATCAGAACCAGAGCGGGGTGCTGCGCTCGCAGGCCGCGCTCGAAGGTGCGCGCGGGCGACTGTCTGCGCTCGAGCTTTCCATCCGCAATGACGTTGCATTCGGGCTCGATCGTCTGGCAGCCGCGCGCGAGATCGCGGAGAGCTATCGCACGGCGCTCGTCCCGCAACGCGAGGCTGTCGTGTTGCGTACGCAGGAGGAAGTCAATTTCATGCTGACGGGTGCGTTCGAGCTACTGCAGGCGAAGCGCGAGCAGTTCAATGCCTATCAGGAGTATCTCGACGCCGTGCGCGATTACTGGTTGGCGCGAGTCGAGCTGCGCCGTGCGGCTGGGGGAAGTCTGGCGGGCGACGACCAAAAACCCGCTGCGACCATCGGTATCGAGGACTTGCTGGACGGAGACGACCGATGAACGTGTCACGACGCAATCTGTTCCTGGCAGCAGGCACCGGTGCGCTTGCGCGGATGGCCGCTGATACGCACCTTGCGCAGGCGCAAGGTCACGAAGGCCGGCGGGGCGCTTACTTGCCCGTGCGCACACTCAACGGGTGGACGCTGCCGTACCGGATGAAGAACGGGATCAAGGAGTTTCATCTCGTCGCAGAGGAGCTCGAGCATGAATTCGCGCCGGGCTGCAAGGCAAAGGTGTGGGGCTACAACGGCACGACACCGGGTCCGACCATCGAAGCGGTCGAAGGCGATCGCATACGGCTGCTCGTCACGAATCGCCTGGGCGAGCACACGACGATGCACTGGCACGGTCTGGTCCTGCCGAGCGGGATGGACGGCATCGGCGGCCTCACGCAGCCGCACATCATGCCGGGCGAGACGTACGCGTATGAGTTCACGCTGCGTCAGCACGGCACGCACATGTACCACCCGCACGCCGATGAAATGGTGCAGATGGCCCTAGGCATGATGGGCCTGTTCATCATCCATCCGCGTGGCGGGGAAGTCGTGCCGGTGGAACGCGACTACTGCTTTCTGCTGCACAACTGGGGGCTGCATCCCGGAACCTACCGACCCGATCCCGCGATCCTGCAGGACTTCGACCTCTGGACCTTCAACAGCAAGGTCTTTCCCGCGATCGATCCACTCGTCGCCCGCACCGGTGAGCGCGTGCGTATCCGCATCGGCAATCTCTCCATGTGGAATCACCCGATCCATCTCCACGGCGTCGAGTACGTCGTGACGGGATCTGACGGCGGGCGCTGGCCGCGCAGTCAGTGGCGGCGGGAAGTCACGGAGATCGTCGGAGTAGGCCAGGCGCGCGATATCGAGTTCACTGCGGTGCCGGGCGACTGGGCGCTTCACTGCCACATGGCGCACCACACGATGAATGCAATGGGGCACGAGATTCCGAACAACATCGGCGTCGACCAGAGCGGGCTGCAGGAGCGGATCCGCAGCCTGCTGCCCGGCTACATGGCCATGGGTCGTTACGGCATGGCCGAGCATCAGAACCACGTCGATGCCGGCCACATGAAAGGCCCGGAAAACACGCTTCCGATGATGTGGGGCGAGGGTCCGTTTGGAAACATCGAGATGGGCGGCATGTTCACGGTAGTGAAGGTGCGCGATGACCTCGCGCGCGGGGACTATCGCGATCCGGGCTGGTACGCGCATCCGCCCGGCACAGTGGCGCAGCGCGTGAGCACCGATCCTGATTTCGGTGCGCCGATCCGCCCCAAAAGGTGACCTATGAGAGCACTGACTACTTGCCTGCTGGTTCTCCTCGTACTGATCATTGCGGGATTCGGCTTCGTCTTCGCCGGCGCATTCAACGTCGGCGCAGATAACCCGCATTGGGGTGTCACGCAGCGCGTGCTCGAAGCAGTGCGTGACCGCTCGGTCGCGACCCGCTCGAGCGATATCGCCGTTCCTTCCCTTGACGATCCGAAGCTCATTGCAGTGGGCGCCGAGCACTACGCCGAGATGTGCACGGGGTGCCATCTCGCGCCGGGGCTGCGCGATACGGAGATCCGCGCCGGCCTTTATCCCAAGCCGCCGAACCTGGCCGAGCACGGTGAGCATCGCGCTCCCGAGGAGACGTTCTGGATCATCAAGCACGGTTTCAAAATGACCGGCATGCCGGCTTGGGGCCTCACCCATGACGACGAAAGCATTTGGGGCATGGTGGCGTTCGTGCGCCGGCTCCCGGACCTCTCTCCAGATGCTTACCGGGAACTCGTTGAACCGGACGAATCGCATGACACAAAGAAGCAGCAGGCCGGCGCCTCTGGTCACGACCACAGTACTCACTCACACGACGCAGCAGCCCCACCACCCCCACCCGCCGGCCCGCGCCTGCCGCCGAGCACTGTCGAACCCGTAGCGGTGGTCGATCGATTCTTTCGCGCGCTCGCCGCGGGCGACACGAAGAGCGCGAGCGCCGTTCTGGATCCGGGGGTGCTGATCTTCGAAAGTGGCGGCGCCGAACGCTCGCGGCAGGAGTACGCATCTCGTCATCTCGCTGCCGATGCGGCGTTCCTCAAGGCCGCCAAACACCGGCTGATGTCCCGTACCGGGGATGCCGTGGGCGATCTTGCGTGGGTCGCGACCGAGTCGCGCCTTACCGCGCAAGGTGCGAAACCCGCCGACGTCGTGAGCACGGAAACGATGGTCCTGCGCAAGACCGCCGAGGGCTGGCGGATTGTGCACATTCACTGGTCGAGTCGTTCGACATGACCAGGACGGACAAGCTACCGGTCGGCACGATCTACACGTGTCCGATGCACCCCGAGGTTCGTCAGGTCGGCCCCGGAACGTGCCCGAAGTGCGGCATGGCACTCGAACCCCTGATGCCCTCGCTCGACGAGGAGGAAAACCCGGAACTGCGCGACTTCTCGCGCCGCTTCTGGTGGACGCTGCCGCTTTCGATCGCGACGCTCGTGCTCGCGATGGCAGGAATGCGGCTGACCGCCATCCCTGCGGAGACGCGCGTGTGGATCGAGCTCGCGCTCGCGACGCCGGTCGTGCTGTGGGCGGCGTGGCCGTTCTTCGCGCGCTTCGCGCAATCTCTTCGCAATCGCAGCCTGAACATGTGGACGCTCATCGGCGCGGGCGTCGGCGCCGCGTATCTCTACAGCGTCGTCGCCACGGTTGCGCCGGATGTGTTTCCGGCGGCCTTTCACGCGCACGGCGGGGTGGGGGTGTACTTCGAGGCTGCCGCCGTCATCGTTTCGCTGACTCTTCTCGGTCAGGTCCTCGAGCTGCGCGCGCGCTCGAAAACGTCGGCCGCAATCAAAGCGCTTCTCGCACTCGCACCGAAACTCGCGCGGCGAGTCCGGCCTGACGGCACGCAAGAGGACATCCCGCTTGCGCACGTGCACATCGGCGATCGGTTGCGCGTGCGCCCCGGCGAGAAGGTACCGGTCGACGGACGCGTCCTCGACGGATCGAGCAGTGTCGATGAGTCCATGCTGACGGGCGAACCGCTGCCCGTCGAAAAGGCTCCAGGCGACCGCGTGATCGGCGCCACGATCAACGGCAACGGCGCGCTCCTCATCCGCGCAGAGCGCGTTGGAAGCGAGACCGTGCTCGCGCAGATCGTGCAACTCGTCGCGCAGGCACAGCGTTCGCGCGCCCCGATCCAGCGACTCGCCGACCGCGTCTCTTTCTGGTTCGTGCTCGCAGTGGCGGCGATCGCGGTGCTCACATTCGTCGGCTGGGGTGTGTTCGGCCCCGAGCCGTCGTGGCTCTACGGCTTCGTGAATACGATCGCCGTGCTCATCATCGCCTGCCCCTGTGCGCTCGGCCTTGCGACTCCGCTGTCGATCATGGTGGCGACGGGCCGTGCTGCGAGCTCCGGAATACTGTTTCGCGATGCCGAGGCGATCGAGCGGCTGCGCACGATCGACACGCTGCTCGTGGACAAGACCGGCACGCTCACGGAAGGCAAGCCGCGCTTTCACTCCGCGCACGCGGTCGGCGGATCGGATGAGACCGAAGTGCTCCGCCTCGCTGCGAGCGTCGACACCTTGAGCGAGCATCCGCTCGCGAAAGCCATCGTCGCCGAGGCGCAGCATCGCAAGCTCGCGCTGGCGGAGGTGCAGGATTTTGAATCCGTGACGGGGCGCGGCGCCCGAGGCACCATCGATGGCCGCCGCGTCGCCGTGGGAAACCTTGCGCTCATGCGCGAAGAGTCGGCCGATCCGTCCGAGCTCGTGGCGCACGCCGAAGCGTTGCGGACCGAAGGCGCGACGGCCCTGTTCGTCGCAGCCGCCGGACGCGCGGTCGGTCTCATCGCGGTGGCGGACCGCATCAAGGAGACGACACCGGACGCGCTCCGCGCGCTCGCGGGCGCGAACATCAGCGTGATCATGGTGACGGGCGATGCGGCGACGACGGCGCAAGCGGTCGCGCGCCGGCTCGGCATCCGCACGGTACATCCCGAGGCGCACCCCGCTGACAAGGTGCGCATCGTCACGGAGCTTCAGGCGCAGGGACACAAGGTGGCCATGGCCGGCGACGGCATCAACGATGCTCCGGCACTCGCGAAAGCGGACGTGGGTATCGCGATGGGCACGGGCACCGATGTCGCGATGTCGAGCGCCGCGGTCACGCTCGTCAAAGGCGATCTGCGCGCGATCGTGCGTGCCCGTGCGCTCTCGATCGCGACGGTGCGCAACATGCGACAGAACCTGGGTTTCGCGCTGCTCTACAACGCGCTCGGCGTGCCGATCGCGGCGGGCGTGCTCTACCCGGCCTTCCGCCTGCTACTTTCGCCGATGATCGCGGCCCTCGCGATGAGCCTGTCGTCGGTGTCGGTGGTCACCAACGCGTTACGGTTGCGCCAGAGCTAGGCGAGAGGTCGCCGCGTTTCAACCGCCGGGGGGGAGGGTCTGGCCGCCGACTCCCGGCGAGCTTTTGCGCTCGATGTTGCGATGCAATCTCTGGGCGGCAGCAGAGGTTTCCCGCCACTCGCTCTCCTTGCGGCAGACCTTTTCTTTCCGCAACCGGCTGCCCGTGACCTCGACGCGTTTGCAGACGATTGGGTCGTCAGCGAGCTCCCCCGATGGGGTGGCCGACGCCGCAGCCGTTTCGGCCTTCGCAACGACCGGCGTCTCGGGCTGCGATTCGGCTGCCGTGTCGTTTGCCGCAGCGCCTTCTGCCTCACCAGGCGGTGCGGCCGTCGTCTCGGCGGGCGGTGGGGCCGCCGTGTCGGCCGGCGGTGGCGCGTCGTCGTTCGCCAGGGCAGCCGAGGTCAGCGCGAGGGCAAGGCAGAACCCGACGAGCGAGCGCGATGATTTCGACACGGCAGCTTCTCCGGCGATTGTTGCAGCGCCAGCATATAGGGAGCCCCAAACCTATCGCAAACCGGCTCGTCCCTGCCCAGGGACCGTCCGTCCCGACCTAAAGCCTACGGGAACTTCGCGGGAAACTGCTTCGCGAGGGCGTCCCCGATGGCATCCGCGATGGTATTCATGTGGGTGCGCATCGCCGCCCATGTCTGCGCCTCCTGCGCGTACTGGCCGCTCTTCAGTTGATCGATCTGCGCGACGTGGTGAGCTCCGTGCGCCAGCAGCAACCCGTTGACCGCGTCATACGGTAAATGCGGGTTCGCGCCGCTCAGAAACTTGGCGATCGCTCCCGCGTTTGCGCTCAGGGCCTTCTGCGCCCGATCGCCTCCCGCAGCATTGTTCGCAATCGAAGCATCGAGGTACTGGCGGATCGGCCCGTAGTGTCCCTTCAGAAGCTCGAAGAGCTGGTCAGCGGCCGGCTTGCCATAGAAAGGAGCAATGCTGTCCGCGATCTGCCGGGCATTGGCGACCACCTGCGCCTCGGCCGCTGCCCCGGCCGACTGGTTCTTCTCGAGAGTCGCCCAGACGACGTTGCGGACCCAGAAGACGTGCTCGCTCCACAGGTCACGAAGTGCCGCGCGCGTTTCGGCGACCTTGGCCGGGGACGCGGTAGCAGTCTTTTCCGCGGCGAAAGCAGGGTCCGCCGCGCCGGCAGCGAAGGCGAGGGCCAATCCGGTCATAATCAGCGTTCGTCGAAGCATGGTGGGTTCCTCCTCGCGCCGTAGACGAACGCGCCGTCCCCGAGGTTCCCGCGGGAACCTTTTCGCCGTCCGGCTCGTCTTCGGGCGAAGCGCGACGGGAGGTTGCAAGCGAATCATGGAGCAGCACTCGGAAGTCGTGGAAAGCGCCGGCGCCGGCGGCGATGAGCTCGCACTCGTACGGCGCGCGGTCGAACGTGATCGGCGTGCTTTCGAGCAGATCATGCGCCGTTACAACCAGCGCCTCTATCGGCTGGCGGTCAGCCTGATGGGAGAGGCGAGCGAGGCGGAAGACGTTCTGCAGGAAAGCTACGTGCGGGCGTTCTATCGACTCTCGAGCTTTGCCGGCAAGGCGAGTCTCGGCACGTGGCTCGCGCGCATCGTGCGCAACGAGGCGATCGATCGCCTGCGTGCCCGGCGCGTTCGGAACGGCACTTTCACACTGGAAGCGGATCTGCCGCATGCGGACGACGACGCGCCCTCCCTCGTCAATCAGGCGCAAAGCGATGCGGCGGAATTCAACCCGGAGATCAGCGTGGCTCGCGAGGACATGAGAGACATTCTGGAGCAGGCCATCGGTTCGTTGCCTGCGCACTTCCGGAGCGTGTTCATGCTGCGCGAAGTGGAAGGGCTCACCGTCGAGGAAACGGCCGACTACCTTGACCTCGCCGTCGCCACCGTGAAGACGCGCGACCACCGTGCGCGGTTGCTCCTGCGCGACAAACTGAGCAGTCAGATCGACGCGGGGACGCAACGCGTGTTCCCGTTCCTCGGAACGCGGTGCGACGATCTCGTGGCGCGCGTGCTCGCCCGCCTGCAGCAGTAAGCGATCCGCTGCGGGAACCTCGCGCGCACGGGCTTCGTCCGTCTGCGGGAGAGGAGCGATCGAAATGAGCGACTGCGCAGCGGATGATTCAGTGGTTTTTCTCAACGAACGGGCAGGCTCGTCGGCCAGAGCCCGTATCGAACCGTCGCGGATCGGCGCACACTTGGCGTCGATTCTCACAGAGCTGGGCGAGGATCTGACGCGCGAAGGTCTTCGCGATACGCCGAAGCGTTTCGCAGCTGCGATGCGATTTCTCACCTCCGGCTACGCAACGCGTATCGAAGAGGTGATTGGCCAGGCACTGTTCCAGGCGCAGGGCGACGGCATGGTGCTGGTGCGCGACATCGAGATCTTCTCGCTGTGCGAGCATCATCTGCTGCCGTTTTTCGGCCGCGCGCACGTGGCGTATCTGCCGGGCGAAACGATCATCGGCCTCTCGAAGATCCCACGCTTGGTGGATTCCATCGCGAGGCGACTGCAGGTGCAGGAGCGATTGACGACGCAGATCGGTGAGACCATAGCGAGCGTTCTGCAGCCGCGGGGCGTCGCCGTTGTGGTCGATGCGACCCACCTGTGCATGATGATGCGCGGTGTGCAGAAGCAACGCAGCGAGACCACCACAACCTTCATGCAAGGTGAATTCGCGCGCAACCGGGCGCTTCGTCAGGAGTTCTTCATGTCCCTGAGCCGAAACCGCGAGAGGCAGTGAGGGATCACCGGTGGCGGAGCACACAGCGTCGCTTAGCGGCCGGGATTTCTCGCAGCACTTCAGGCTTGCCGACCTGGCCGATGGCTCCATGCTGCTCGGCCACGCCTTCGGCGAGCCGGTCATCCTTGCCAGGCGCGGCACGCGCGTGTTCGCCGTCGGCGCCTCCTGTCCTCACTATGGCGCCCCGCTGTCCGAAGGTCTCCTCGTCGGCGAGACGATCCGCTGCCCGTGGCATCACGCCTGCTTCGATCTGAAGACGGGCGGGCTCCGATCCCCGCCGGCGCTCAATGCACTCGCGACGTGGGAGGTGCGCGCTGACGGCGACCTGCTTCGCGTGACTGGCAAGCGCGAGACGCTTCCCGCGACCGTCCGGATCGCCGATGAGCGCGCCTTCGTGATCGTCGGAACCGGCGCGGCCGGCGCGGTCGCCGCCGAGACGCTTCGGAGCGAGGGGTTCCGCGGCAGAGTAATCCTCATCGGTGAAGATCCCTCACCGCCCTATGATCGACCGAATCTCTCGAAGGACTATCTCGCCGGCCACGCTCCAGACGAATGGATACCGTTGCGGCCGGAGGATTTCTACGACTCACAGAAGATCGAGCTGCGGCGCGGGTTACGCGTCATTGCATTGAACGCGCAAGGCCGGCAGCTTCGTCTCGCAGACGGCGAAACGCTCACCTACGACGCGCTTCTCCTCGCCACCGGCTCGCTGCCCGTTCGGCTCTCCGTGCCCGGCGCCGATCTGCCGAACGTGCACTACCTGAGATCGCTGGCCGATAGCCGCAAGCTGATCGATGCCGCGAAACACGCGCGTCATGCGGTGGTCGTGGGCACGGGCTTCATCGGGCTCGAGGTGGCGGCAGCGCTCACCGAGCGTGGACTTCGTGTCTCGGTCGTCGGAAAGGACACGCTGCCTCTGGAGCACGCGCTCGGTCCGGAGCTCGCAACGCTCGTGAAAGAGCTTCACGCGGCCCACGGCGTACAGTTTCATCTTCAGGACTCCCCTGTGCGGATCTCTGAAACTCAGGTGACGCTTGCGAGTGGAGTCGTCCTGCCCGCGGATGTCGTCGTCGTCGGGATCGGCGTCATTCCAGCAACCGAGCTCGCGAAGGCGGCAGGAATCGCGATCGATCGCGGAATCGTCGTCGACGATCATCTCGCGACGAGCGCGCCAGGGGTCTTCGCGGCCGGAGATGTCGCGCGCTATCCGGATCGCCTCACCGCGGAGCGGATCAGAGTCGAGCACTGGGTACTCGCGCAGCGCCACGGACGGGCCGCAGCTCTCAACATGCTCGGCCGACGGCAGCCGTTCTCAGGCGTGCCGTTCTTCTGGAGCAACCACTACGACGTTGCGATCCGCTTCTCGGGCTACGCGGCGCCTGGCGCCAGCCGCGAGATCACCGGGTCTCCGCAAGCGCGCGACTGCGCCGTCGCATTCCGGAAGGGCGGGCGCATCACGGCCATCGCGACGGTCGGCAACGATCGGCTGAATCTCGCCGCGGAGGCCGCTCTGGAGGCGACCGATCACGTCGCTCTCGAGAGACTGTTTCACTAGCCGGCCGCGATGAGCGCGCCGACGGCTGCGAAAAAGACCGCCATCGCGATCGTGATCACCCAGAGTGGATTGCTGGCCTCGCCCGGTGGCACTTCCGCGGATTCGTCGTGACGTGAGTTCATGGTCGAGCCTCCTCCTGAAGTTCTCGACCACTCATATAAGTACGGCGGCAGCGGCATGCAAACGATGAATCTTCACGCGTGATATCGACGATATCGATGCACGCGAAGCTTGGCGCGCTCACGTCGCCTCGGCGGCGACGCTCCGGATCGTGTCCAGGGCAAGCATGAACGGCTCGGCGTCTGCGTCAGCCGGGAAGCAAAGGTAGCCAGGCAACCGGAACTCCGGTGCGCCGGGAACGCGATGCAGGCGGCCTTGCGCTTCGTGCTCGCGCAGCAGACGCGTCGGGAAGTAACCGGTGCCGCCGGAGGCGAGGATGTGCTGCAGGCCGAGCCAGCCGATGTTCATCGTAATTGCGGCGCCCGCGAAGCCCGGAAACGCGAGGCTGTGCTGGGCGAAGAATTCGGGGCCCCAGTCGATGAAGACGTAGTCCCCGGCCGGCTCTGCCGGTGGATCCGCGCGAGTGGAGACCATCACGAGCCGTTCCTCGAGCAGCGGTTCGATCGTGAGTCCCGGACGGGCCTGCGGCGTATACATCACGCCGATGTCGGCACGGCCATCGATCAGCGCCTGCATCAGATCATCTTCGAAACCGATCAGCGCGCGTACAGCGATATCCGGTGCGCGCGCCGCGTATACCGACAGCCAGCGCGACAGCAGATCCTCCCAGAGCCCGATGCGACCACCCACCGTGAGCGTCGCGCGAAATCCCCGGACGATGCCGACCTCCTGACGGGCCTGCTCGACCGTTCGCGTCAGCAACCCGGCATGCCGCTGGAACTGACGCCCGGCGGGCGTGAGCGTCGTGCCGTCTTTGCCGCGCACGAAGAGCTCCGCGCCGAGCGTCTCTTCAAGACGCTGGATGCGCGTGCTGACGGTCGATTGCGTGACGTGCAGCCGCCGAGCCGCCTCAACGAAGCTGCCGGCGGCGATCACCACGAGGAACGTGCGTGCGAGTTCCGTATCCATCGATGCTGTCGATATCTACGGCGATTATTCTTCGCTTGTCAAAGAACAACGCGCATCTCAGCGTGATGCTCCCGCGAACCGGAGGCTGCCATGAGTCTGACCTTGCCCGCGCTGCCCTACGCCGTCGACGCCCTCGAGCCCCACCTCTCGGCGCGAACTCTGCTCGTTCATCACGCGCGCCATCACGCCGGATATGTCGATAAGGTGCGGTCGCTCGTTCAGCAAACTCCGCTCGAGCTCGCATCGCTCGAGGAGATCGTGCTCTCCGGCGCGGCGCAGAAGAACAGCGCCCTGTTCAACGCCGCTGCCCAGGCATGGAACCACGCGTTCTACTGGCGAAGCATGCGGGCGGCAGGAGGCGGGGAAGCGCACGGCGCGCTCGCGCAGCGGATCGCGGCGCAGTTCGGCAGTCAGAAGAATTTCCGGCAGGAATTCGCCAGCGCGGCCGTTAATCAGTTCGGCAGCGGCTGGGCGTGGCTGGTGCTCGATCAGGGTCGCTTGCGAATCACGACGACCTCGAATGCAGACACTCCGCTCACCCGCAAACAGGTGCCGTTACTGACGATCGACGTCTGGGAGCATGCCTATTACTTCGACTACCAGCATCGGCGGCCGGACTACATCGCGGCCTTTCTCGCCCATCTGGTCGACTGGGAGTTCGCGAACGGCAACCTGAGATCGGCGCTCGCGTCGGACGATCCGCTCGAGCGGGAACCTCCGGCTCGCGGCGTTCGTCTGTCTGTATCGTCATGATTCGCTGGCTCGCCATTCTTCTCGCCATGCTCGCAGGGGCTCCGATCCACGCGGACGACGTCGAGTCTCGTCACGACGCTGCCTCGCCGTCACGGCACGACCTGCGCAACCTCGACGGCGCCTTGAGAGAGATCGTGCGCGGCCAGGAGATCTTCAGGTACGACACGTTCGGCAACGAGTCCTTTTGGGGCGATACGCTGCGTCTGCACGAGGCAATTGCCGGTAGCGCCAACGGCGGTGTCGGACCCGGCGTAAGTCCTGCGACCGCGCTCGCGGTGGGGCTCAAGGTTGACGTCGCAGCGCTGCCACACGAGCTGCGCAACGCGCTGCGCAAGGGGCGCGTCGATCTCACGAGCCCGGCGACGACACTCGCACTGTTGAGGCTCGACGCAGTCGTGGGAGTGCGCGGGCGATTCGACGAGACCGGGCAACGCCTCCGGTCGGTCGGCATCACGTGCGCGTTGTGCCACTCGAACGTCGATGATTCGCTGGCGCCGGGCATCGGCCATCGGCGCGATGGTTGGGCGGCCCGGGATCTGAACGTCGGTGCCATCATCGCGCTGGCTCCGAGCGTCCAACCCTTCGTCGATCTTCTCGGCCTCGTCGATCCGACCATCGATGCGGCCACCGTGCGCGTCGTGCTCCGAAGCTGGGGACCGGGCAAGTTCGACGCGGAATTGCTGATGGACGGCAAGGCATTCCGCCCGGACGGCAAGTCTGCCGCGACCCTGATACCGCCCGCGTTCGGATTGGCCGGCGTCAACCTGCACACCTGGACGGGTTGGGGATCGGTGACGCACTGGAACGGGTTCGTCGCCAATCTCGAGATGCAGGGGCAGGGTACGTTCTTCGATCCGCGACTGAACGACGCAGTCAAATTTCCGATCGCGGCGCTTGCCGGCTTCGGCGACGTTCGTCGCGTGCCGGATCTCGTCACCCCGAAGCTCGCGCCGCTTCATGTCTATCAGTTGAGCCTGCCGGCACCAAGGCCGCCGCGCGCGAGCTTCGATGCCGTCGCGGCGAAACGCGGCAAGGCTCTGTTCGAGGGCAAGGCAGACTGTGCGCGGTGCCACGTCCCACCGCTCTACACGGAGCCGGGCTGGAACATGCACCGTCCCGAGGAAATCGGCATCGACAGCTTCCAGGCCGATCGCTCGCCCGATGAGCGTTACCGCACGGCGCCGCTGAAGGGACTCTGGACGCACGGCACGGGCGGCTTCTATCACGACGGCCGGTTCGCCGCGCTCGACGACGTCGTCGGCCACTACGATCACTTCTTCGCGCTCGGGTTGTCGGGCGCCGAGAAACGCGACCTCGTGGAGTACCTGAAGTCGCTGTGACGGGGGCTGCACGGACGGTTCGGGGTTTCGCGACAGCATAGGTCGTGGCGGCGCGTCTCCCGCGCTCGGCCGTCACGACGATCCCGCAAGCGCGGGATCGGCGGCAGCTTGCGATTCCGCGCTCCAGAGCACCATGACGCCGATGATCGTCGCCAGCGCGGAAGCACCGAATACGGCGATCTTCGCGGCCGCGAAATCGGACTCGAGTGGGAACGCCTGCGCGGCGATGAACAGCGACATGGTGAAACCGATACCGGACAGCGCGCCGGCGCCGACCAATTGCCGCCACGAGTACTCGTCCGGTTTGACTGCAATGCCCATCCAGACCGCGAGCGCACAGAAGAGCGCCATTCCGAGCGGCTTGCCGATTACGAGTCCGCACGCGATCGCGACCATCAGCGGTTCGTGGCCGCTCAGGACGTTCGCGCTCATCGCAACACCCGCATTCGCGAGTGCGAACAGCGGCAGCACCAGGTAGCTGGATCGGGGCGCGACGTGCCTCAGCATCCGGTCGGCCGGCGATTCGAGCCGGTCATGGATGGTATCGAGCGCGCGCAGCGCCGGAATCGACGGACCATGTCGCAGCACCTCATCGCCGTGCCGTGCTTCGGACGTCACGATCGCGTTTGCCTGCGCCATCAACGCGTTCAGATTCGGCGGCCGGCGCGTCGGGATGAACAACGCGAGGATCACGCCGGCCAGCGTCGAGTGCACGCCGCCGGCGTGCACGCACGCCCAGAGCGCAACGCCGAGCAGCAGATATGGCGCCACGCGATACACGCGGGAGCGGTTGAGAAGCGCAAGCATCGCGGTGACCGCCGCCGCAGCACCGAGATAACCAAAATGGAGGTCGGTGGAATAGAAGACTGCCACGACGGCAATGGCGCCAATGTCGTCCACTATGGTTGCCGCGGTGAGGAAGATGCGCAGCTCGATCGGCACGCGCTGGCCCATCATCGCGATCAGCGCAACGGCAAAGGCTGTATCGGTCGCCATGGGCACGCCCCAGCCGTGCGACCACCGCCCTTCGGGAATCAGAAGCACATACACCATCGCGGGCACCACCATGCCGCCGATCGCTGCTGCGATCGGCAACGCGGCGGAGCGCCGGCTGGCCAGATGGCCCACGGTGAATTCGCGTTTGATCTCGAGGCCCACGACCAGGAAGAAGATCGACAACAGGCCGTGATTGATCCAGTCCAGCACCGGCATCCGAAAGCCGGTGTCGCCGAAAGTGAACCCCCACTGCTGCTCCCAGAATGCGGCGAAGGCGGCGCCCATCGCGGAATTGGTCAGTACGACTGCGATGATCGACGTCAGCAGCAGCAGCACACCCGCCGAGGGTGCCCAGCTCGCGAAGTCGAGTGCTGCCACACGAATCCGATACCCCAACGAGCCAAGCATCGCGTCAGACAGCGAGCTTTCGTCCCACGGACCGTCATAGCGGCGGGCGTTGATGAAGAACGTAGGCGTGAGCATCACGCCGCTCGCCTGGGCGCTGGCGACATCGGCGTCCACGCGTTCCTTCGCGCGCTGCGCAGCTTCCCTGGCTTGTTCGCGATGGTCGTCTGCAACGCCCAGATCTCCGGCGACCGCACGAAGATCATCCTCGGTCAGCGTGCGGGACCGCGTCATCAACGCCACGTGGGCATCCCAGAACTGCTCGGGGCGGTCCGCGCGCTCGATCAGCTCGGCGGCGCGTCGGGCGATGTCGCTGCCGGTGAGCGGGCGATGCCGAAAGACATAACGCAGTCGATCGCCGAACTTGTCCCGGACCTCGGCGATCCGTTCGTTGGCCACTCTGCAATGCGGGCACGCATAGCTGCCGTATTCGACCAGTGTGATATCGGCATTGTCGGAACCGAGCACATGGTCGTACGCGCCGTCCACGGGACGATCGAGCCGGTGGAGTTTC
>JBQTHP010000100.1:0-14717 GCA_052389755.1 Gammaproteobacteria bacterium | reverse complement strand
AAGGGCCGGCCGCACGTATCGCGTCGGCCATATCTGGATCGACGAGTGCGCGGCGACCATCGGAAAGCTCAATGATCGCTGGCATATGAGCGCTTATGAATTCCTCATGTGAACTCATAAGCGCTCTTGAGCCGTAATGCTCGCCGTGAGAAACAACGACGGAAATCCGCGAGCAACCCTTGAGCGCGTTCGTGCGTGTGCGCGGATGAAGCTGAACGGCGAATGTCTGTTGCCGCAGCCTCTGCGCTCGCGGATGCTGCCGTTTCTAAATAGGGTCTCCCCTGAATCGTCATTGGCACAGTCCCGTAATGTGCGTCGCGTCGCATACCTTCGGCTCTGCACCGTGAGACGGTTTCGCCTCGCGGACACACCAGGGGAACGAGATGACGAAGAGAGATCAGGCACGCTTGCGGCTCGCGACGGTGGACGGAGCAACGGTCAGCTCGGGGCACAGCTCCTCGCGCGGCACGCCAGAAATGCGCTCAAGTTCGAGAATGCGATCGACGTCTCTGGGGAGGCCGTCCTTTCGCCACTTGTGGATAGCCTGCGGAGTGACACCCAAGGCTTTCGCTAGTGCGCCAACTCCGCCGGAGCCTTCAATGACCTTCTCGACGACTGCCGACATGCTGTTAAGTCAACCACAGGTTGAGAATTTGGTCAACCTGCCGTTGGTGGTGCTGCTCAACCGTGGGTTTCATGCTTTCGGCATGAATCCACTCGGCAAGACGATCAAGGTCCGGCTGCAGCAGCTCGACCAGACACAGGCATGGTTAGCCGAACAGGTAGGCGTCAGCGAGAACGCCGTGTCCAAGTGGATCAAGACGGGGGAAATCAGCAGGGAGAACGCCAAGAAGGCCGCAGGGGCGCTTCAGATCAGCGTAGCGCAACTTTTGGACCCCAACCCTACCCCTGAGCTGGACGAGCGCTGGCACTCATTCCCGCCCTCCGTAAAGCAGCGGGTGCTAGCCTTGGTCGATGAGCTGAGCGCGCCGAAGCCAACGGACAAGAGTAGGAAAGCCCGCATTGCGTAGCAGGTACGTCGTCCTCGCGCCGCTGGCTGCCCTGCTCGGTTGCAATAACGATGCTCTGGGCACGTTCACTCAGCGCGGCTACAGTCCATGGTGCTCAGTAGAGCCAACGATGTTGGTGCTCAACTGCGTGTACTTCTCGAAGGAGCATTGCGCGCGCGCTGAAACCGGAATTCTCCCAGTGCCGGACGTTGCGCCTTCGGTCGCCGACAGGCTGCTCGGGCGTGAGCCGCTCAAGGTGTCCACGTACCCGCTTGCGACGTGTGTCCGCAACCCAACATAAGGGCCGATAAGTCGGCCAGAGTGCCCTAGCGGCCTGATATACCGGCCGCGAGCTCAGCGCGTACCTAGTTACTCAACCTGTAGTTGACATGACGTATCAACCTGTGGTTGACTACTCCCCAAGGTAGTAGCTACAGAGCACGGGAGACGGCAATGCAATTCAAGTTCACCAATCTCGAAGACGCCAAGGCCAAAGCAAAGGCCCTTGTCAGCAGCGGCGAAGAGCTGGAGGACAGCTGCCTGCACATCATCCACGACAAGCGGCAGAACCAGTTCTACGTCGAGGACGGCTGCCCGATGGTGCGACCGCAGTTTGAAGAGATCGTGTGGTCGCTATGAGCATCGCCTGCCTGTTCCGACTGTGCTCCTGGCGTCACGTATTCAACGTGAAGGACGCCGAGAACGATTTCGGCGTCTACCAGTGCCGGCGATGCAAGACGGTCTCAATCGGCTCATCGCGCGATCTGCGCCACCCGTCATGACCCTCACCCGCACCAAGTCCACCGACCAAGTGATTCCAGGTAGCTACAGAGCTCGGGAGCGAGAGATGAACCAGAACGCAATGCCCCTCGGCCTCGCCGACTTCAGCGCGGAGAACATCCGCGTGCTGCTGACCGGCTTCGTGCATAGCACGACCCGCAGCGCTCAGTACGCCGAGCTTGCCGGCGAATCCACCGGCGATGTCTACAAGGCACGTAAGGCCGAGGTCGGCCGCGCCATCGCCATCCTGAAGCGCACGCACGCCGAGCTGTGCGAGATGGAGCGGCACATCCACGCATGGAACGACGACGACTACTGCTCCATCTGCGGCGCTGACGGCCGAGCCTGAGAGCAGAGCGATGAGCAAACACACTCCAGGCCCGTGGATCGCGAGCGATGTCGGCGCGCCGGGCGACGCCGAAGTGATGGTGTGGCAGTACAACGGTCGCAGCGACTACTACCACAACCAGAGATCGATCGCTGAATGCCACTTCAACACGTTCTCCGAGATTCGGCGCGGTGAGGTTGGCTGCAATGAGGTTGAGGCCCAAGCGAATGCCCGCCTGATCGCCGCCGCCCCTGATCTGCTGGAAGCCGCGCGTGATGCCTTGGAAGAACTTCACAGGGTTTCGCCGTCGCGCGCGGCTCCGAAATTGCGCGCCGCAATCGCGAAGGCGACGCAGTCATGACCCGCTCCCATCTCGCGCATCTCGCCCGCGAAATCGTGGGAGTACAAGCGCGCCCGCCGGGAGAGCCGCAAGTGAATACACAGGAGAACAACGTGGAAATAGACATCGACATCGCCCGCAAGGTTCTCAGCACGATCGACGCCGGCCTCTCGCATGGCGCCGGTATTCCCGAGCCCGGCAAGATGTGCATTGAAGCAGCTGTGTGCTACGCGCTCGGACTGCCGCACGGCGATGATCCGCAGTGCGTCGCGCAGTCGCTGCGCAGGCTCAAGATCCGCCTCAATGACTCGAACTGGTCGAGCAACGAAGCGCGCGCCAAGGGACTGCGTCGCCTCGGCCTCGCTCAGCTCGGTAGTGCCGGCGTGCTCGATGAGAAAGAGTTCTCCCGCCGCGTTGTGGAGCTGGCGATACGCAAGAGCGCGCCTGCCGCGTTGCGCGCCGCTGCGTCGGCTCACAAAGACCCCAAACATCAGGCGGCGCTCAATGCGGCAGCCAAGAAGTGCGAGAGCGAAGCGAATCGCGCATCGGCTATAGCGGCAAGGGAGGTGTCACGAGACGCATACGCAGCCGCAGCCGCATACGCAGCCGCAGCCGCAGCCGCAGCCGCAGCCGCAGCCGCAGACGCAGCCGCAGCCGCAGCCGCAGACGCAGACGCAGCCGCAGCCGCAGCCGCAGCCGCAGCCGCAGCCGCAGCCGCAGCCGCAGCCGCATACGCAGCCGCAGCCGCATACGCAGCCGCAGCCGCAGCCGCAGCCGCAGACGCATACGCAGCCGCAGACGCAGACGCAGACGCAGCTCGCGATAAGTCGCTCTCTGAATTCGCCGAAGACGTTGTGCAAATTCTCATCGAGATGAAAGCGCCGGGCTGCCAATGGCTGGAGCTGACGGAGGCCGCATGAACATGATCCCCCACAAACCGCTCGACTTCTTGGCCCTCGCCGCCACGATGCGCCTGCGTCACTTCCTGCAGACGTTCGATCCCGACGACGAGCAATCCATCGAAGCCGGCAGCGCGCTTTATCGGGCGGCGCTGTTCGCGATCCGTGAGCGCGAGGGGCAGCAGTCGTGAGCACCGAGCAGTCAATCCCTCGCGGCTCGATGCACTTCGCGTTCGTGCTGACCATGCCGAACAACAACGCATGGAACGGCCGCTGGTCTGGTCCGGCCGAAGGGAAGCTCTACGCGCGCGCCAAGAGCTTCACCCAGCGCGGCTACAAGGAAAAACTCAGCCGGCTCGTCGGCAACCACTATTACAACTTCGGTGACGGCTGGGGCGCGAACGTGGAAGTGAAGGTCATCACGGCAGATGGAAAGCGGAAGCTGCTCAAGCAAACGCAGGGCTTCTGCGGCTACGACTGGATGATCGACAGCCTGATCCACCACGGGCGGATTCAGTCATGAGCCGCGACGTTGCCTTCGAGACCACGCTGGCCAGCATGGATGCCGTCATTCGCTCGCTGGAGCGCGGCCCGCAGCCGAGGCCGCATCCGCTGCGCCTGAGCGAAGAGGAAGCGCGCGAGCTCGACCCGCGCAGCGACGAGCAGTGGTTCGAGGACGAGCAAAGTCCTTCGGATTCGGCGTTTCGCTGACAGTTCCCAAATCATGAGTTCGACATCTATGGACATCTCAACCGGAAACGCTCGACTCCTGCCTCTCGCTACGCTGACAAGCCGCCATATGCGTATGAACTCGCGCACGCTCAGGAGCGTGCCTCGTCGAGATCTCTCGCGCTGGAGGCGCCCGAGGAATACGCAGAAGACGATCAGCCGTACTGATGCTCAGCCCCGGAGAAAAGAGAATGCCAAAGACAAAGTTATTCGACCCGAAGTGTCACGAGCTGGCGAAGGCATTCGCCGCCGACCTCGACGGCATCAGCGAGCAGCAGATCAACGATCTGGCCTATGAGATCCAGATGGCAATCGAGGACTGGATCGCGCTTGAGTACGTTGATCCGGGCGCGCATCAGGTCGCGGTGCAATGACCACTCTGAAGCTCCTAGCCGGCGCAGCAATCGGCGTAGCTCTCGGCTACCTCGTTGTCGTCGCGCTCAGCTCTCTGGCTGATCTGATTGTGAGGATGAACCCATGAACTGGCTACGCCGACTGTTCCGCCGCGAGCCCGTCACGTTCAGCGACGGCCAGACCTTGCGGCTCAGCACGCAGGTCAAGATTCAGACCGAGGCAGAAGCGGTGCGGCTGCTGGATCGGCCGACGTACAAAAGGATCGATATGAATGCTTGGAAACTTGAACGCGCCCGCAGAAGGGCGAAGGTGGCTTTGTGAGTATCGTACCGATTGAAGTTGAACGGCCGGCAGTTGAGCCGTCAATCCTGCCTGCCACGCCGCGCACCCCGATGGACGTGCTCGCGCTGCTGATCCAGCGCGGCGCGGAGATGGCCACCATTCGGGAGATGATGGATCTGCAGGAGCGATGGGAGGCGCAACAGGCGCGTAAGGCATTCGACGCCGCCATCTCTGCAGCGAAAGCTGAGATCAAGCCTATCGTCAAGAATCGCGAGGTCGCTTTCACCAACCGAAACGGCGGCGGGCGGACGAACTACATGTACGAGGACTTCGCCCAGATCGCCGAGAGCGTCGATCCGATCCTCGCGCGGCACGGCCTTTCCTATCGGCACCGCCCGAAGCAGGAAGGCAAGCAGCTGACGATTACCTGCGTCCTCTCTCACCGCGACGGCCACAGCGAGGAGTTCCCGCTTACCGCGGCGAACGATGAGAGCGGCAACAAGAACAGCATTCAGGCCATCGGAAGCACTGCGACTTTCCTGCAGCGCTACACGCTCAAGCTTGCGCTGGGACTGGCTGCCGCCCGAGACGACGACGCCCGCGCTGGCGGCAACGAGGTAGAGGTAATTACCGAGAATGAAGCGGCCGACCTTAAAGCTAAAGTCGAGGAAGTCGGCGCCAACAAGGAAGCGTTCCTAAACTTCTTCGGTGTCGATGAATTCTCCGAGCTGCCAGCGTCGAAGCTGAAGCAGGCTGTCGGCATGCTGAACGAGAAGGCGCGGAGAGCCGGCTGATGGCGGCAAGGATCAAAGCCGCTCCCGAGGCAGCTGCACTCTGCAAGCATCCGAGCTACCGCGATGATGGCGTCTGCCTGTGGTGCGTCGGTCACTACGACCCGGCGCACGATCAGCTCGCCGCACAGCCGCTGCAGGTGTTCGACTGCGAGCAGAACTCGGATGAGTGGTACGCCTGCCGCGCCGGCGTCATCACTGCCAGCGAGTTCCATACGGTCAAGGCCGAGGGGAAGAAGCCCGGCGAGCCGAGCGCGACGCGGCGCAAGTACATGCTGCAGCTCGTCGGCGAGGCCATCGCCGGCGTGTCGCCGTTCGATCGCTACAAGAGCGGCCACATGGAGCGCGGCCACGAGTACGAGGCCGAGGCGCGCGACTACTACTCGCTGGTCACCGGGAACGCCGTGCAGCGCGTCGGCTTCATTCGCATCGGCGACATCGGCTGCAGCCCGGATGGCCTGATCGGAGACGACGGGCTGCATGAGATCAAGACGAAGCAGTACGACTTGCATTTGGAATGCCTGCTGCGCGACGAGGTTCCGGCCCTTCACATTCCGCAGCTGCAAGGCGGATTGCTGGTGACGCGGCGGAAGTGGGTGGATTTCACTTCGTATTCTGCGGGTCTTCCGATCTTCATCAAGCGCGTCTACCGAGATGAGGCGTACATCCGAATGCTCCACGTCGAGCTCGCGCGCTTCCGCTCCGAGATGGCCGAGCTGATCGCCAAGGTGCGAGGGATGGCCGCGTGAGACGCCTGTGGCTTGCAAAGGTCGGCCGCACGCTGATCCCGGCTGACTACGACGCCGAGCAGCAGATCGCCCGGATGGGTGACGGCGAAGTCGCTGAGTACAGCGTCATCCAGCCGCGCAGCGTTCCAATGCATCGGCGCTGGTTCGGAATCTGTCGCGTCATTGGAGACAATCAGGAACCGAAGCGTGACGAGAAAAGCATCTGCAATGAGCTGAAGGTGCTGGCCGGACACTTCGACGTGCTGCCGATTGCCGGAGCGGAAGGCTACCAAGTGCGTGTCCCCAAGAGCATCGCATTCGACAAGCTGACACATGACGAATGGATGGCCCTTTGGCCAAGCTTGGAGCGGGCCGGCATCGATCGCTTCGGAGAGACGTACTTCCTGGTGGCAGCGTGAGCAAGTCGCTTCGCCAACTCGCCCGCGGCAAACCTTGTATGTGCAGAATCCCGGCGGTCTGCAATTGGGACATCGAGACAACTGTGCTCGCCCATATTCGCAGGGGCTTTTACGGCCGCGGTATCAAGCCGCCTGATACCTGCGGCGTGTGGGCATGCAGTGCATGCCATGACGTGCTGGATGGGCGCGTGAAGTCTAGCTATACCGAGAGCGATCTGGATTCAATCGCGCTGCGCGCCTTGTGCCAGCAGCTCGAATGGTACGACAAGCATGAAATTCTCGTGGCAGTGGTCGCATGACGCGTGAGAGGCCGTAATGCTGAGCAAAGAGAAAGCCGGGGAGCGTCGAATGACAAATGAGTGTGACGCGGGAGACGAGCTGAAAGCCATCGCCGAACTCATCTCGGCCGGCATCGATAGCGGTCTGCTGGCTGAACTGGTCTGGTCATTCGGCCAAGCGCGCGCAGCTGGCGACAGCGTCGCGGTCGCGTGCGGCTTCGCCTATCGCGAGTGGGATCTATGACAGTCCAAGTCTGCCCACACTGCAAGCGTGAGTTCGGCACTGTCCGCATCTGCCGCAAGTGCAAGCTGCCGATCAGCAACTATCACAAGTACGTGAACGTACCGATCAGCAAGACCACGTTTGCCATCGAGCACAGGAACTGCAAGAACCCGGAGAGCTACAAGTGAGCGACCCTACTAAAGAGTTGATACACGCAGAAGGCGCGGGCGGCGACCGCATGCTGTGCGGCGTGGCCGATGACGTCGGCTTCACGCCACGCGTCGCTGAGCCGGGAGAAGTGGTGACGTGCGCAGACTGCAAGGCCATCATTGCGTACTGCCAGGACGCATTCACTTACAGCTACCGCGCGAGGCGCAAATGAGCGAAGTCACCAGGAAATCGAATTTGCTGAGCATCGAGGAGCGCGCCATCGTCTCGCAGCTTGCGCTGTCTGGCTGGGTCATCCGCGAGCACGACCCAGGCGGCTACTGCGAGCAGAACGAGTTTTGGCTGGAGAATCGCAGCACGACTCTGCGTGTCGATCAGGTGCGCAAGCTTCAGAGCAAAGGCTGGCTCAAATCATTCAACGGCGGCTACCGGCTCTCTGATGAAGGTCGCGCGCAGCTCGAAGCTGCATCCGCTCACGAACCGTCCTCTGATGCAGCATTCATCAGGAGCGTGCAGCCGCCGCCTTGTGATGCAGCTCGTTGGGCATTCTTTCGCGAGCACTACTTGTCCACCTATCAGCGGCAGAACCTGCACGCATGGCTGATGGACAACACCCTGCGCGCGGGCGGTATTGACGCGGCAATTGACGAAGTGATGGCAGTAGCTGCATCACGTCCACAGCCGCGTGGATCGAACGATGCGTGAGCGTAAGCGCAAGCACGACGACGCGCATCGGCCGCTCCGCGGCAAAGGCGCGAGAGCGAATAGCGCCAGGCCGCGACATCCCGTGGGAGAAACTGCATGAACCCTTCACCATCTAAGAAGTTGAACAAGGCCGAGGACTACCGCAGCAAGGATGGCGTCCGCGCGCACGTGTTCGCGTCGAGACTCGGAGGCGACGATATCGTCGTTATCAAAGCCAACACAGCGGCGGGTGACGATGCCGAGGTCGTGCTGAACGTATCCGAGGTCGCGAGCCTGCGTGACTGGCTGACCAGCGCGCTGCCTGCCTCCGCTCTCGAACCGACCCCGCGACATTGCGAGATGGAGCAGGAAGGCGAGTCACACGACCTCGCGCCCGGCGTGATCTGCATCGCGTGTTGGAATCGCGTGATGAGGGAGGCCGAGGACCGCAGCCAGTACATATCACACTTGGAGGCGCGGCTGCGCGTGGAAAGTCCACCGCCGAGCGCGCGATATTGCCCATGCCCGCCGAGCGCAGCAGATCCGACCAAGCCGAACTGCCAGGGCACCGATGCTGCGCATCCGACGCTCTGCAGGGCTGAGGAAGGCCAGCCGCCAGAGCCGCTGCTGCGAGCAGGTTCACTGCCTGATGCACTTCGCCAGCAACTCGCCGACTGCGAGGCGTCGCTGCGGATCTACGACCCAGGTGCGGTCAGCGAGTACTGGCTGCGCTACGAGGGCGCAACGAAGGCTGCCGCTGGATCAGCTCAACCGCCGGGAGTGCCGCACAAGTTCAACGTGGGCGACGCTATCAAGCTCGGCCACAGAAGCGACTCGTACGAAGTGCTCAAAATCGAGCCTCTGTACACGATAGGCGTTGCTGGCACTTACCTGTGCAGCATGTGCGAGCACGATCTGATGCCTGCGTCAGGTCCAACGAAGATCTCCGCTCTCTGCGGCGAGAAGCATCCCGACAAGCCGATTGCGTGCCAGCTTGAGCGCGGACACCAAAGCACGCACAGATTTGAGGACGCTATGGCCATCATCCGATGGTCAACGAAGGGATGTGATGCAGGATGAGCATCTTCCAAGGCATCCTCGACTTCCTGAAGCAACTGCTCGCATGGTGGTTCATCGTCGAGCCGTGGGAGCAGGCTGTGCGCGTGCGATTCGGCAAGCATGTCAGGCTTGTGCATGCCGGCGTGCATTTCAAGATCCCGTTCTTCGACGTGATCTACAAGCAGAATGTGCGCCGTCGCGTCTCCGGCATTCCTGTGCAGACCCTGACCGCGCTCGACGGAGTGCCAGTCACAATCCATGGATCAGTCGGCTATCGCATCTGCGACGTGCTCAAGCTGCAGCAGACGCTGCACGATGCCGAGGTGTCGGTACAGCAGGAACTGCAAGGCTTGGTCACTAACTACGTCGTCACGCATCCATCGGCTGAATGCACGCCGGCCAAGATCATCGAAGCCGTCAAGTCCACGGTGAACCTGTCGAAGTACGGGCTCAACGATGTTGATTTCTTCCTGACTGGCTACGTGTCGAACGTGCCGACGTTTCGGCTGATCCAAGATCAGATGCAGCAGTACGGGCCGTACACCAGCGGTCTCAACACACAGGCTCCGCCGCCAAATGCGCCGCGATAGAGCAAGGATGGGAGAGATCGATGGGTAGGCTGACATCCGAATTGTACTTCGGAGACGTTCGCGCGACATGCGTCAAGTACAGCCTTGGCGGTGAAGCAGTGTTCGTACTCACCGCAAGCAACTGCGCCGACGAAAGCGAGCTTGTGCTGAATGCCGCCGAGGCGAAGGCGCTGCACGAATGGCTTGGTAGGGCTGTCGCTGCGTCATCGCAGGAAACTCGAGAAATCCATTCCTCGTGCATGGAGCCGGGCTGCGGGCGCTACAACGGCGAGCACGCGCCGGGATGTCCGGCACGGAATAACATGTGGTGAGCGCGATGAACACACTTGACGACCTGGAAACGATGTTCGGCGCGAAGTCGATCCCGATGACGTGTGTCATCAAGGCGATGCGCGACGCATGGCGCGCAGTTGATCCGATCCGTCCGCCGGGGCAGCCTGGAAGCTACGCGCGCGGCAGACACAACGGCTGGTGCGACGCTCTGCAACAGCTTCGCGCGAACCTTGCGCTTGAGCTACGCCAGGTGGAACCAGTTCTGCCAGAAGGTTGGGTCGCGACTGCGCGCGTCGGCGAGTTCGTGAAATGCCAACGCGAACTCGAAGCGCGCTTCCTGCACAAGCACCCTGATCGGTACGCAGACTGCGACTGGACGGGAATTCAGATCAAGTGTCGGGAGTGCGGGAAGACCGACATCGACAATGTGATGCTCTGAACCGGTGAAATGATGCAGCGATACCACCTAACTGGCGTTCTCTCTCAGGTCGGAGCAGACAGCTCCGTCATGGCGAGCGACGTATATCGCGCCGTCGATGTGGATCCGCGCATTGAGAAACTTGAGGGCGCGCTACAGCGCATTGTGCAATGGGCTGACGCCTACCCGCTCGACGTGTTCCCCGAGCCGGACTTCAAGAAGGTCAACGAGGTACTGAAGGCTGCCGGCTTGAGCCTGGATCGGGTGTATGCCGCGCGAGTGCAAACCTGGACAGCGCATCTTGCGTCAGCGCTGCGAGAACGCTGGTCGTATCGTGAGGATGAAGCGCAGAGCAAGTTCGCGTCGATGAGTACGCCATGAAGACCACCGAAGCAATCGAGATCTGCGAGCAATGGTTCGCGTACATCGAGCGCCAGAAGCAGCGCTCGATCGAGATGCAGAAGCTCGCGACCATGGCGCGCAATGGTCAGCAAGCCGAAGCGCAGAAACGTATGCGCCAGATGGATCGGTCAGTGACCGTGTACGACGGCGCGACGTTGGAGCCGGCCGTTCGCCATCTGGTGAAGCTGGCAGAGCTGGAGCAGCGTATCGCGAACGTCGAGCGCGCTGCAGCTCGCGGCCTGTGTGTCACACACCATTGGGGCGCGCCTCCCGGCAAAGACGACTTGCCGTGCCCGTACTGCATCGGGCTGTGGCGCGGCAGGTGAACCATGAGTAGCGACAAGCTGGTCTGCACCGACAAGACTCGGACAGGGTGACGGATGGCATTCGACAGCCTCAACAGAGCCGGGATGAGCATGCGCAGACTGAAATGGTTTTTCCTTCTCGTGTGGCAGCCAGCCCCTGAGTGGCGCATCACGATTCGTGAGGCGTGGAAGCTGGCCGGAATTCTGGCGTAGCACTGCCTAATGGAGAGCGAACGATGATCACACTACCGAGCGGCCCGCGACACTTGCACGGTTGCCAATGTCTCAACTGCTACTACTTCAGGTTGGGCAAGTCAGGAGAGCAGCCGTGAGGCCGCTGAAGTGCTACCTGCTGGCCGCATGGTGCCTGTGGAACGGGCATGAGCCTGTCGCCGGAACAGTGTACTCAATCGTGCTTGATCGGCGAGTCAAATGCTTACTGTGCAGGCACTGCCACAAGCGTCTCGACTAAGGTCTGAGTGACTTCGATGACGCACCTACCACTGACCGGAAACCGCTGCCGCTGCTCGGCATGCGGCCAGCATTTCAACTCCGTCACCGTGTTCGACCGCCACCGCACGGGGTCATGGCCGGATCGGCGCTGCCTGTCGCCGGCCGAGATGTCCGCCAAGGGCTGGCTAAGGAATGATGCAAGCTTCTGGATTACCGGCCGGATGCCGCTTCGGCCCGTTTACGTCTCACGCCAGAGGCACGATCAGGCGGCGGGGATACCTGACGGGCGGGGAGAGCCGATCGAGGCTCCTACGCGCGAGGTGGAGGCGGCTTGATCGTCCTCACCCCCGCCGAGCTGGAAGAGTTGACCGGCAAGGTCAAGCCTAGCGCACAGGCACGCGAGCTTGACCATATGGGCATCGACTACCGGGATCGACGCGACGGCACGCTGGCCGTTCTCTGGATACACGTCAGGACGATCGAGGGGCGCGCTCCAGCTGCTACACTGCCGGCCGAGCCTCAGCTGGTGGATTGATCCTATGGGCCGGCCACGTAAGAAGGACACACACCTCCCGCCGTGCGTCTACCCCCATCACGGCGCCTACTACTACGTGAAGCGCGGCGCATGGACGCACCTCGGCGACATGCTGTCCGCGGCTCTGGATGCGTACGCCCGGATCGTCGAGACGCCGAAGGGCAACATGGACCAGCTGATTGATGAGGCGTTCGCGTTCATCAAGCCGAACCTGAAGCCATCGACCGTCAAGCAGTACGGTCGTGCTGTGGCGGTCCTCAAGCGAAAGCTGCAGCAGTTCCAGCCGCACCAGGTCAAACAGGTCCATGCCGCCGGGATCAAACGGTCCATGGCCGGCACGCCGAACATGTGCAACCGCGTGCTGTCGGTCGCGCGGCAGGTATTCGACTACGCACTGGAGCAGCAATGGCCCGGCCTGGAGTCGAATCCGTTCACGGGCGTACGCCGCCACAGTGAGCGCAAGCGCGGCAGACTGATCGGCCTGGACGAATACGTCGCGATCTACGCAAAGGCCGGCGAGCGATTGCAGGTCATCATGGATCTGCTAATTCGCACCGGGCAGCGCGTGACAGCCGTGCTGCGCATCCGCCGCTCCGATCTGACCGACGAAGGGATCAGGTTCGGCAAGCACAAGACGGACAGCAAGAGCATCGTGAAATGGACGCCCGAGCTCGAAGCGATCCGTGATCGCGCGCTCGCGATGCACGGCAAGCTTGAGCGCCTGACGTTGCTGTTCAACCGGAAGAACAAGGCACCCGACTATCGCAGCGTTAAGGACCAATGGGACGCGGCCTGCAAGGCTGCCGGCGTGGAGGACGCACATATCCACGACCTGCGCGCCGTCGCTGGGACGTGGGCGAAGAAGCTGGGCCTCAACCCGCAGGCGCTGCTGGGCCACGTCAGCCCGCAGAACACTGCCCGCTACCTGCGCGACAAGGAAGAACCGGTCGTAGAAGGGCCGAGTTTTTGCCAGGCTATTAGCCGCGCCAAAAACAAGCATTGAATATCAATAGCTTAGGCCATACTCAGATGATGCAGCAGTACGTGACTCTTATATATGTATGCTGTTGCTGCGAAAAGAGAAACGGCCTGTCGCTGGCTAATACTGCAGGCCGAGATGTGCGTGGCTATGTTGTTGAATGCGCAGATGCGTCGAGTGGGGTTTTAGCCAGCCCGCTGAGGTAGGAGCTGTTCCCTGATACTGGATATATGATCAGTTGCGTTACGCGTAACGAATGGTGTACAGTACATCCATGGTCGATACCGACCGACACCAGCCGCCCGGTGTGTAGGGCGAAGGAGAGAGAAGATGAGCAGGTACTTAGCAACCATCGAAGAGCGTGGCAACGGATTCGCGGGCGCCGACGAGTATGTGACCGAGGATGGTCAGGTATACCGGGTCGTGAAGACCTACGGCCAGATCCACACTGGCCAGACTGGCAGCGGCACCCCCAACTACATCCACGCGGTCGTCGAGGACGCCGATTGGTCCGATGTCGATGACGACAGCGAGCCGTATTGCACGGCGGTCGTGGATACCACGCGCTCGGTCGATCCGAGGGATGTCTGCGCTCGCCTCTCCGAGTATGACGATGGCACCGGTGACCTCGAAATCATCGTCCGGCAAGCGCTCAAGGACGACCCGGCCGCAACGGATGAGGACATCATTGAGATCATCGAGGAGGCTCGCGCGGACGCGGAGCGCGAGCGGTCCTAAGCCCATGCCTCAATTCACCCGCCAATCGTCACGCCCGCTGTCGCCCGAGTCATACCGGGCGGCAGCGCGGCGCATCAGCTACCTAGCCGAGCAGGTCCTGCTCTACAGCAACCCGCAGACCGTGCGTGACAAGCAGCAGCTCACCCGCGCTATCCACGGCCTGTCCGGCGCTGCGCAGTCCCTGAGCCGGCGGCATCGCGGCCAGTGTGTTGCCGCAGCCCGTTGTTCGGCTGATGGACATGCATGGGTCGGCACGGGCGATGATCGAGTCGTGTGCGACGACTGCGGCGTACTGAGGGAGAATGCGTCGCGCGGAAGTGAGTCACATGGACTCTGAGTCCCCGCATCCCCGGTTGCTTCAATGAGGCCGCGCGACGCGAAACAGAACATGCCCAAGTCCGCGAATGAGCGCAAGGCCGCCGTCGCTCAGCGTCAGCAGCGGTTCCGCGCGAAACAGAAACAGGCGGGGCTCACCGAGGTTAGGGGCGCGTGGGCTCCCGCTCATTTGCACGATCGTGTACGAGCGTACGCGCAGCGGCTCAACCGGCGAGCTGAGCAATGAGGATGAGGTATTCGATGCTCCTCTGCCGGCTCGGCCTGCACCGGGACGTATCGACACCTACCGGCCCTATCTGCCGTCACTGTGGGCGGGCGATTGTCATCGGGCGAGTTTGGCCTGCCTTGCCTTGATCGCCAAAAGCTGCTGCCTCATTTGCTCGCAGGCTGACCCGACACGCACGATGTCTGATCGAAGATCGACAGGAGTTCGCACAATTGGTTCTCCTGCGGCACCAGCAGCAACTCCGCCGGAATCTCGTCCCGTTCGCACTTCATCGGAGTCGCCGAGCACGCAGCGAATAGGCTTGCCGCGACGCTCACGAGCAGCAGCCGCGCTGAGATCGGCGATACGAGTTTCATAGTCCTGCCTCACCTTCCAGTCTGTTTGTCGGCG